>CALJDH010000028.1 GCA_938023895.1 uncultured Aliiroseovarius sp. | reverse complement strand
CAGCGCCGTCTGGACGGGGTGCGCTTGTCGGCAGCGGCCTTTACCAACTTCACACAAGACCATTTGGACTATCACGAGACGTTCGAGGAGTACTTCGCCGCCAAGGCTGGCCTCTTCGCCCGCGTGTTGCCCGAAGACGGCACCGCCGTAATCAACATGGACGACCCGAAGGGCGCAGAGATGGCGATTATTGCTGAAGCGCGCAGTCAGAAGCTGATCCGCGTGGGGCAAATCGAAGGATGCGAGCTGCAACTCAAGGCCCGCCGCTATGACGCCACGGGCCAAGAGCTGATGTTTACCTGGCTGGGCAAGCCCTACACCGCACGGCTGAATCTGATCGGTGGTTTTCAGGCCGAGAACGTCTTGGCCGCCGCGGGATTGGCCATTGGCTGCGGGGCCGAGCCGAACCATGTGTTCGAGACGTTCAAGGATCTGGAAACCGTGCGCGGCCGGATGCAACACGCCGCGACCCGCGACAATGGGGCCGCTGTGTTTGTAGACTATGCCCACACGCCCGATGCGCTGAAAACTGCGCTGCGCGCCATGCGTCCGCATGTGCTGGGCCGCCTTGTCGTGGTGTTTGGCGCGGGTGGGGATCGCGATACCTCGAAACGGATTTTGATGGGGCAGGCGGCAGCTGAAAACGCGGATGTGGTGTTTGTCACCGACGACAACCCGCGCACCGAAGACCCCGCGCTGATCCGCGCGATGGTGATGCAGGGTTGCCCCGAAGCGATGAATGTCGGCGACCGCGCCGAAGCCATCCTGCGCGGTGTCGACGCTTTGGGGCCGGGCGATACGCTTTTGATCGCCGGAAAGGGCCACGAGACGGGCCAGACCGTTGGCAATGATGTGCTGCCCTTTGATGATGTGGAGCAAGCCTCGGTCGCGGTGGCAGCTTTGGAAGGACGGTTGGCATGAGCCTTTGGGCAGCAAAAGAGGCCGCCGAGGCCACTGGCGGAGAGGCGCGCGGAGACTGGACCGTGTCAGGCGTCTCGATCGACACCCGCACCATCGAGGCTGGCGATCTGTTCGTCGCGCTGAAAGCCGCCCGTGATGGGCATGACTTCGTGGCGCAGGCACTGGAAAAAGGCGTAGGCGCTGCGTTGGTCAGCCATGTGCCCGAGGGCGTCGCCGAGGACGCGCCGTTGTTGATCGTGGACGACGTTCTGTCCGCGCTCGAAGATCTGGGTCGTGCCGCCCGCGCACGCACCAAGGCACGCGTGGTGGCGGTGACCGGATCGGTGGGTAAAACCTCGACCAAAGAAATGCTGCGCACCGTGTTGCAGCGGCAGGGCAAGACCCACGCGGCTGAAGCGAGCTACAACAACCATTGGGGTGTGCCGCTGACCTTGGCACGGATGCCTGCGGATGCGGACTTCGCTGTGATCGAGATTGGGATGAGCAACCCCGGCGAGATCGAACCCTTGGCCCGGATGACCCGCCCGCATGTGGCGCTGGTCACCACCGTCGCCCCGGCGCATCTGGAAGCCTTCGACGATCTAGACGGGATCGCCCGTGAAAAGGGTTCTATCTTCAAGGGATTAGAGCCGGGTGGCATTGCCATCGTCAATGCCGATTTGGACAATACGCAGATCCTCCGTGACGCCGCTGAAGGGTTCGACATCCAAAGCTTCAGCGCTAAACGCAGCGACGTTCACCATCTGGTCCACGTTGTCCTAAGCCCCGACGCCACGATCTGCAAAGCCAACGTGGCCGGGCAGGAGCATTTGTTGAAAATTGCAAGCGTCGGGCGGCATTTCGCAATGAACGCGCTGGCGGTTCTGGTCGCCACGCGTGCCTTGGGCGGGGACGTAACCTTGGCCGCCCGCGACATCAGCCATTGGCTGCCCCCATCCGGGCGCGGCACACATGAAGACATCCTGCTGGATGCGCCCGAAGGCCTGACCCTGACGCTGATCGATGACGCGTTCAACGCCAATCCGACCTCGATGGCCGCCTCGCTTGAGGTTCTGGCGGCGGCTCAACCGGTCGATGGCGTCGGCAGGAACCACAAAGGGCGTCGGATGGCCATTCTGGGCGATATGCTGGAACTGGGGCCGGACGAGGCCGCGCTGCATGCTCAAATCGCCGATCTGCCCTTCGTGGCCGAGATCGACGTGGTCCATTGCTCCGGCCCCCTGATGAAATCCCTGTGGGAGCGTCTGCCGGGCGGCAAGCAGGGGATCTATACCGAATCCGCCGAGGACATGGCCGCCCAGGTCCACACTCTGATCGACGCAGGCGATGTGGTGCTGGTCAAGGGATCGAAAGGGTCGCTGGTCTCCAAAGCTGTTGACGCGATCCGCAAAATGAGCCAAGCGCAAGGCTAACAAGCAAAAGGGCCCACAATATGTTGTATTGGTTGACCGAGTTTTCGGATGGTGGCGATGTCTTCAACCTGTTTCGCTACATCACTTTCCGCTCGGGCGGGGCGTTCTTTACCGCGTTGATTTTCGGCTTCATGTTCGGCAAGCCGCTGATCAACATCTTGCGTCGCAAGCAGGGCAAAGGCCAGCCGATCCGCGAGGATGGCCCGGAAAGCCACAAGGAAAAACAGGGCACGCCGACCATGGGCGGGCTGTTGATCCTGTCGGCGCTTCTGGTGGCCACGCTGATGTGGGCGCGGCTGGATAACCCCTATGTCTGGATCACGCTTTTCGTGACTTATGGCTTTGGTTTGATTGGCTTTGCGGATGATTTTGCGAAAGTGTCGAAGAACAACACCGCCG
>CALJDH010000027.1 GCA_938023895.1 uncultured Aliiroseovarius sp. | reverse complement strand
CTGGGGCACGCGACTTGGCATTTGTATAAGAAGGTCATGTCCTTCGAAGACTAACGCAAAACAGATCTACAATAACAAAGGCCGCCCATCGGGCGGCCTTTGTTTTGGAATAGTCCGGGTTTTCTCAGGTTTAGGCTTTTTCGGCAGCCGCCGCGGGGGCAGGGGCTGCTGCGGGCTGAACCTTCTTTGCGCCACCCGACAGCGGGTCGTCTTGACGCTGAACCGAGCCTTCAAAATGCGCGCCGCTTTCGATGGCGATGGTCTTGTGGATGATGTCACCTTCGACGCGTGCAGTGGCGGTCAGGCGGACCTTCAGGCCACGCAGACGGCCAACGATGCGGCCGTTGATCACGACGTCGTCGCCAACCACTTCGCCGCGCACGGTGGCGCCTTCGCCAACGGTCAGCTGATGGGCGCGGATGTCGCCTTCCACTGTGCCTTCAACGATGATGTCGCCGGTCGACTTGATGTCACCCTTGATGACGATGTCAGACGACAGGGTCGATGCGGGCGGCTTGGCTTTCGGGGTCGAAGACGGCACGGGCGGTGTCGATGCCTTGGGCGGGATCGCCGGTTTCTCGGCGGCGGGTGCCGCTGCTTTGGTATCCTTGTCGCCAGCCTTGGGGCCGGGCTCGTTGATCTTGCTTTTAGAAAACATCGCGTGCTGCCTTGATATAGATCATGGGGTTGATCGGACGTCCGCCCACGCGCACTTCATAGTGAAGATGCGGCCCGGTCGAGCGTCCACTGTTTCCAATATCACCAATTCGATCCCCGCGCGAGACCCTTTGTCCTTTCTGCACATTCATGCGCGACAAATGGGCGTAACGGGTTTCAACGCCGAATTCGTGTTGGATCTTGATAAGCCGGCCATAGCCCGAAGACCAGCCAGCGTGAATGACGACCCCGTCAGCCGGTGCATAGACTGGGGTGCCGATGGGGGCGGCGAAGTCTGTGCCATTATGCATGCGGCCCCAGCGGGTACCAAAGCCTGAAGTGAAGCGGAAATTCGACTTCACCGGCATGCCGAAGGGCATCTTCTGGGCCGCGATGCGATAAATGTTCATGCGATCCAGTTCACCCAGAATGCGGTTGGCGCGTTCTGTGTCCGGATCGGGTGTCCCGCCACTGGTAGATAGGATTAACGGGGTCAGCGGGCCGCCCTGACCGGAATAGCCCCGGCGGATCTGGCCCAGAATGCTGTCGACTGGCATGCCGGACTTAGCAAGCATCTTGTCCAGCGGTTCGAGCGAGATCGACACCGCGTCTTCCAACTGGCGGAAGATCTGGTCGTTAAGCTCTTCTTTCAGGCGCGCCTCGTACATCATGTCTTGGGCGAATTTCTCGGCCTCGGCGGCGCTGGCGGCGACCTTGTCGCGCTCGGCAGCGGTGCGGGCCAGCTCTTCGGTCATGAAGGTCAGCGTGGCGTTGCTGGCGATGGCCGTCGCGCCCGGGGCTGCATTGTTGGCGTTTTCACGAGCTTCCGCGAGCACCTGTTCCAAGCTGCCCTTCGCCACATCGCGTTCGCCGATGGTGCGGCGGAGCGTCGACTGAATGACGCCGATCCCAGTTTCCAACTCTCGGCGGCGTTCTTCCGAGGCCAAGAGTTCGCTTTGCATTTCCGAGATCTGTGACAGCGCCAGATTAAAGCGTTCTTGTGCAGCAATGGCTTCCGAGGTGCGGGCGTCGCGTTCTTCGGACAGGGTTTGGACACGCTGTTCGTATAGCTGCTTGTCACGTTGCGCCTGATCGCGCAGGTTGCCCGATCCGATCGAGTCCATCAGCAAAACGGCAGTTGCGATGATTGACCAGGCAAAGAATGCAGCAGACCCAGTCCAGCCGAGGGCTTGGGTCAGTGGCGACAGCCGGATGAAGCGCGTGCCTTCCTCGGATCGCAGGAACAGGCGCTGCTCGGGAAAAACCCGCTCGAGCAGATGATTGGTCTTCGCGATCAGATGGTTATGCAATGCGCAATCCCCAGTGTCTTCCTTACGTCCCCTGTCCGCGGCGAATGGATGCTCTTACCGGCGCACCGTCAGACCCGAGGTGCTTAGCGTGGAGCCTTCAATCACGCAAGAAAATTTGGGAAATTCATCGGCTTGTCGCGTTAAAACGGGCAATTTTCTGCCGATTTTAGGTAAATAGGGTAGGTGTCATTCGGTCAGGAAATCTTGCCCTGTCTGTTTTGGCGCCAAAAAGAGTGCAATTGCTCTACTTAGGCGGGTTGTTTTGCGGTCTAGCGCGGGGTACCCCGCTGGCGGTCCGGCGTCTCTTCTGCCAGTGGCCAATAGAAGTCAGGCGGCAGGCCAGCCTCGGCACGTTTTTCCTCGTTGAAGGGCGGTTTCAGCGCTCCATGGAAATAGGTACGCACCAGCTCGTGGAATGTCTCTTTCGGGTCCAGCTCGTGACGCCCGCAGAGGAAATGAAACCACTTCGAGCCATAGGCCACGTGCCCGACCTCTTCGGCATAGATCACCTCCAGCGCGGCGACCGTATCGTCCAGCCCGGCCTTCTTGAAAATGTCGATCATGCCGGGGGTCACGTCTAGCCCACGCGCTTCCAGCACCATCGGAACCACAGCTAAACGGCCAAGAATGTCCGTCGCCGTATCCTCGGCCGCGCGCCACATGCCCGCATGGGCGGCCAGCGCGCCATAGTGGCTGTCCAGTGCCTCAAGGCAATCGCTTACCAGATTGAAATGCTTCGCTTCTTCGTCAGCGGCTTTCACCCAGTCATCGTAGAATCCCAAGGGCATCGGTGTATCAGTAAACCGCGCGATGATGTCCCAATGCAGGTCGACCGCATTCAATTCGATATGCGCAACCGCATGGAGAAGCGCGATTTGACCTTGGCGCGATCCGGGGCGACGGCGTGGCACATCGCGGGGGTCTTTCAGCTCGGGCTTGTTGGGGCGCGCCGGGAAGTCCGGCGGCGTCGCGTCGCCGATGACCGAAGCCCGATCTTGCAAGGGAGAGGTGATCTGCCCGGCTTCGCGCGCGGCGAACCACTCCGCCGCATAGCGTCGCGCCAAAGCGGTCTTTTCACGGCCATCAGCGGTGCGCAGCACCTCGTCCGCCATTTGCGCTAAGGGTTTGGAGAGACCTGTCATGCCTAACCTACCAGTTCGCGGGCGGCGTCCAGAACGGCTTGCGCGTGCTCTTTCACCTTAACCTTTTCCCACACCTGCGCAATGCGGCCATCGACGCCGATCAAGAATGTGGTGCGGGTGATGCCCATATAGGTGCGGCCATAGTTCTTCTTTTCGCCCCACGTGCCGTAGCGTTCGCAGACATCACCCTCGGCATCGGACAAAAGCGGAATGCCAAGCGCATGTTTGGTGCGGAAGTTTTCATGTTTTTTCAGGCTGTCTTTCGACACGCCCAGAACATGTACGCCAAGCGCCTGAAACTCGGGCAGCAGAGCCGTGAAATCCAGCGCTTCGGTGGTGCATCCGGGGGTGTTGTCCTTGGGGTAAAAGAACAGAACAACGGGCGCGCCCGCGAGGTCAGATAAGGAAATAGGCTCTCCGCCATCCTGCGGAAGCGTGAAATCCGGCGCGATGTCGCCAATTGCGGGCGTGGTCTGGGTCATGTTTCTGGAGTTCCTTCCGTTGAGCCGTTAGAGCCTTAACAGGTTCTGCGCCAGCACGAGGTGTTTTGCGGTGTTGTACCGGTCTAAGCGAGAGAAACCGGGCACTTACCCATATTCAGGCCTTTCGCCGCCGTGATGTTTTGGGCAGAATGATGGAAAATACAGGGGGCTGCAAGAGCCGGTCCGACAGGCAAAATGACTAGTGACAAAACGCCAGAAGATGACCTGACTGGTGTGCCCCCGGAAGGTGGTGCGCCGAAGGCGGCGTCACGAGGGTCTGATACGCCCGAGGAAATGCCGATTGAGCAGGCCGAGGCTGCCGTCCTTGCCGCCAGCGCGCGCAGATTGCCGTTACGCGGGTTGTTGGAACACGCTCTGCTGCGTTTTCGCAAACCCCATCGGTCGGAAAATCTTGCCAAGTCCCAGACCAAAGAACCGACTGTGGCAAAGCCCAGTTCTCCAAGACTACGTACTCCTGATAGCGCCGCGCCCAAAACTGCGCGCCTCGATATTGCCCCGTCCCAAGAAGCACCGAAGATAAGCGCACCGCCGGTGTCCATTCCTTCTGCACCAACACGCAAGTCACCCCGCAAACTGAAACGCCGCACGGGCGTATGGTCGGTTTTGATGTTCGGGGCCTTGGCGTTGTTCTTGGCTCTGGTCTCGATGTCCGCGACAGGCCGGGTCATTGCAATGCCCGATTGGGTGGCGCGCAGCGTGGAAGAACGACTGAACGCCCAATCCGATGCAGTTAGTTTGTCTCTGTCACGGATCGAACTTGGGGTTGCCGGAAATGGTCGGCCCAGATTGCGCTTGGTTGATCTGGGCGTGCGTGATGAGACGGGTTTGGAAATCGGACGCCTGAATGCGGTCGAGGGGTCGGTGTTTGTGTTGCCCGTTCTGTCAGGCCGGTTCGAGCCTGCAACGCTTGAGTTGTCCGGCGCGCAGATCACCGTTCGGCGGCAAGCAGACGGCGCATTTGCGCTCAGTTTTGGACAGGGGGTTGGGGCAAGCGGCGACTTCGCGAGCGTTCTTGATGGTATCGATCAGGTCTTTGCCGATGGTGCGTTGTCTCATACGGACGAGATCCGCGCAAATGCCCTGACCATCACGCTTGAAGACGCGCGCACCGGTCGGATTTGGCAGGTGACCGACGGGGCGCTTGTCATTACGCAGGACGCCGAACATGTCAGCATGTCCGTGTCGTTTGATGTCTTCAATCAAACCGAGACACTGGCCGAGACCGTACTTGAGTTTCGAAGCGCCAAAACTTCTTCCGCGGCCGAGTTCACTGCGCGTTTCAAGAACGCACTATCCGCTGACATCGCCGCACAAACGCCGCTTCTGACATTCTTAGGGATTGTGGACGCCCCGATCTCGGGTGAGTTGCTGACTGTGGTGGATGACGAGGGGGCAATATCGGATCTGGCTGGATATTTGGAATTTGGCGCAGGTGCGATTTCACCGAATGGAGGGGCCAAACCCGCGCGGTTCAACGGGGGCCGGGTTTACATCGACTATGACCCCGAGCGCGAGCGTATGGATTTCTCGGAAATGTCGCTGTCGTCGGATTGGGTGCAGGCCAGCGCGGCGGGACATGCCTATCTACGCGGTTGGGCGGGCGGCTGGCCGACCGAGATGATTGGTCAAATCCAACTGTCTGAGGCGAAAGTTAACCCCTCTGAATTGTTTGAAGACACCGTCCTATTGGGGCAAGGGGGGGCGGATTTCCGGCTGCGTCTGGATCCTTTCGAAGTGGACATCGGGCAGGCCTATGTCACCCATGAAGATCGCCATATCGCAGGGTCGGGTCGCATCTCGGCAAATAGTGGCGCGTGGTCCCTGGGCTTCGATAGCCGAGCCGAGAAGGTCACCCCGGATCAGGTTGTCGCGCTGTGGCCCGAAGCACGAAGTGCGCGAGTCAGAAAATGGATTCGTGACAATGTTTCGGCGGGACACTTCACTGATGTCGCAATCGCATGGCGTAAACAGGGGGATGCACCCGCGCATTTGAACCTTTCAGCCTCGTATCGGGACATGGCGATCCGCGCGGTGAAGGATATGCAACCCATCGAGCATTCGGATGGGCGGCTTGTGATCGAGGGTCGCCGTCTGTCCGTTGTGGCAGATCGGGGGGTCGTCCGCCCGCGCGATGGCGATGGGCAGATCGCAGGCGTTCTAGATATCAGCGGGACGAAATTTGTCATTCCCAAGATGGGCAAACCACGCCCTGCGGACGCTGATCCCAACTTGCCTATCCGACCCGTCCCGGCCGAAGTCGACCTGTCCGTCTCGGGTCCGGTGACGGCAGCGCTTCACCTGTTGAACTCGAAGCCGTTCCAAGTGTTTCGTCAAAGCGACGGCAAGATGGGTCCGGATATGGCTGCGGGGCGCGCGCTGGTACGCGGGCGTGTCGATGTTCAGATGCAACCCAAGCCGCTACGCGGGTCCTTGCAGTATGATTTGATCGCAGATCTTCGGCAGGTGGAAAGCGCTACGATCGTTCCGGGGCATCAGTTGAAGCTGCCCGAAGCGACGATGCGCTTTGATGGCGCTGCGCTCAGCCTTGAGGGCAGGGGAAGCCTGTCCGGCCTGCCGATATCAGGGCGTTGGGAGCTGCCGTTTGCGGATGGCAAAGCGGCCGAAGTCTCTACTGTGGCGGGGCGCTTCCCTTTGAATCCAAAGGCGCTGGAAGTGTTCAAGGTTGGTCTTCCCAAGGGGACGGTTCAAGGCGAAGGGCGCGGCGACTATAAAATCGTGCTGGCGAAAGACACGCCTCCTCGGCTTACGCTCGAGGGGGATCTGAAGGGCGTTGGGCTATCCATTCCGCCTTTGGGCTGGTCAAAAGCCAAAAAATCCGAGGGTCAGGTCACGCTGACTGCGGACCTTGGCGACGTGCCTCGAATTGATCAGCTTGCACTGACTGCACCGGGAATTTCAGCTGCAGGACGGGTCAATCTGCGTCCAGAGGGCGGATTCGACACAGCCGTGTTTGATCGGGTCAAGCTAGGGGGGTGGTTGGACGCCCAAGTCACCCTGACAGGTCGCGGCGCAGGGGTGCCTGTCGCAGTGACCGTCAATGGCGGTTTGATCGACCTTCGCGGAGCGACAATTGGGGCAAACCGGGGAAGAGGCGGATCGCTGGGCAACACCCCAATCAATCTGAAATTGGACCGACTGACGATCTCGGAAGGGATTGTGTTGACGCCGTTCGAAGCTGAGTTGACAAGTGGTGCGACCGGCCTGTCGGGGCGGTTCGAGGGCCGCGTCTCGGGCAAGCCTGTTATCCAAGGTGTCGCGGCCCCCCAGCCAAATGGCACCGCCTTCCGCATCAAGGCGACCGATGCGGGGGGCGTGTTGCGCGAAGCTGGCCTGTTCAAATCTGCCAAGGGCGGCAAGATGGAGTTGATCCTGACACCAGTCGGAGGGAAGGGCGTTTACGAAGGCAACCTGACCATCACCGACAATATCGACATCCATGACGCGCCTGCGATGGCCGAACTCCTATCGGCGATCTCGGTGATCGGGCTTTTGCAACAGTTAGGTGGGCAAGGCATTCCGTTTGGCGAAGTAAACGCGCGGTTCCGACTGGATCCTGAAAAGGTCACGATTTACGAAAGCGCGGCGTCGGGGCATTCGATGGGGATATCGATGGATGGCTACTATTATCTGGGGGCCGAGCAGTTGCAGATGCAGGGGGTCATCTCGCCATTCTATGCTGTGAACTCGGCAGGTCAGATCTTCGCGCGGAAGGGTGAAGGTCTTATCGGGTTTAATTATCAGCTGGGCGGCACGGCAAATGCGCCCGAAGTTTCTGTCAATCCTTTGTCGGTGTTCACACCCGGCTTCTTTCGCGACATTTTCCGCCGTGACCCGCCACCGCGCCCCGAGTGATTGACCTTTCCCCTGAACGGACCTATGTGCGCGGCCATGAAACTCAGTGATTTTGACTTCGACCTGCCTGAAGAACTGATCGCGACGCGCCCTGTGCGGCCGCGGACCGCGAGCCGCCTGTTGGTGGCGACACCGGACAGCCTGACCGACGCTCATGTGGGCGACCTGACTGATTGGCTACGCCCGGGGGATCGGTTGATCCTGAACGACACCAAGGTGATCCCGGGCCGTCTGTTCGGCACACGCACCCGTCCGGGGCAAGCGCCCGGTGAAGGCGTTGCCAATATCGAAGTCACGCTTCTTTCGCCTGATGGACAGGGCCAGTGGCACGCCATGGCCAAGCCGCTGCGCAAGCTGAAAGAGGGCGATGTGATTGCGTTCTCGGACGCGCTAAATGCCGAGTTCCTTGGCCGCGACGACGATCAGGCGGTGCTGCGTTTCAATCTGGAAGGCGACGCGTTTGATGTGGCGATTGCCGAGGCGGGAAAGATGCCCTTGCCGCCCTACATCGCCGCCAAGCGCGCGGCGGACGAGCAAGACAATGAAGACTACCAGACGGTCTTTGCCCGCAACACCGGAGCCGTCGCCGCGCCCACGGCGTCGCTGCATTTCGATGAGGAATTGCTCAGCAAGATTGAAGCGATGGGCGTGGGGCTTACCCATGTTACGCTGCATGTAGGGGCGGGCACCTTCCTGCCCGTGAAGGTCGATGACGTCTCGAAACATAAGATGCACGCCGAATGGGGTGAAGTTTGCCAGTCAGCGGCGGATCAGATCAACGCAACCCTCGCCGCGGGGGGACGCGTGATCCCCGTGGGCACCACCGCGTTGCGTTTGATCGAAAGCGCAGCGGTGGCGAAGGGGCAGATTGCGCCCTGGACTGGCGAGACCGATATCTTCATCACGCCGGGCTTCGACTTCTCAATTGCCGCCGGGCTGATGACCAACTTCCACCTGCCGAAATCCACGCTGATGATGCTGGTCTCAGCGATGATGGGGACCGAGCGGATGCGCGATGTCTATGCCCATGCGATCGCTGAAAAGTACCGCTTCTTCTCTTACGGCGACAGCTCGCTTCTGCTGCCCAAGGGGGCGTAGAGGCCGGAACGCGACTCCACAAGGTCGCGAAAAAGCGTTTTCCGGACAGCGCCTTCGGCTACACTGAACCTCTCGGACTGGCGGAGGGTTTCATGCTTCAGGTTCTGGCAAGCTCTTGGGCGCTGTTGTTAGGCGTCATGCTTTTGATGGTTGGCAATGGTGTGCAGGGCACGCTGTTGGGTATTCGTGGTGGGCTTGAAGGCTTTTCGACCTTCGAGCTGTCGCTTGTCATGTCCGGCTATTTTGCAGGCTTCCTGTTCGGATCGCGCATGGCGCCGACCATGATCCGCCGCGTCGGCCACGTACGGGTCTTCGCAGCGCTTGGATCGTTCATTTCGGCCGTTCTAATCTTGTATCCGGCAATGAATGATCCGATTGCTTGGACGCTTCTGCGTGTCGTGGTCGGGTTCTGTTTCTCAGGCGTGTATGTCACGGCGGAAAGCTGGCTGAACAACGCCGCCGACAACGCAAACCGCGGCAAAGCCTTGTCGCTATATATGTTTGTGCAGATGGTCGGAATTATTGCAGCACAGGGTTTGCTGGTTATGGGGGATCCGCAGGACTTTATCTTGTTCATCATCCCATCGGTGCTGGTATCCATCGCCTTTGCCCCGATCCTTCTATCCGTAAATCCAACCCCGGCCTTTGAAACGACCAAAGGTCTAAGCCTGCGCGAACTCTATACGATTTCCCC
>CALJDH010000026.1 GCA_938023895.1 uncultured Aliiroseovarius sp. | reverse complement strand
CATGACGGCGCATGCCGCGCTGTATCGCCGTGATTATGAAACCGACCCTGCCAAGGCGAAAACACAAGCGCTGGCGCTGGTTCAAGCAAGCATGCCGAAAGCGACCTACGGCAATGTCATTGAAGCAAAAGACATCACCTTCGGTAAATGGGACCCCGTGTCCGAGAAGTTCACCCCCAGCGCCAATTCCAGATCGGCTGTCCATGTCTATTCGACGCGCCTGAACTCTAAGTCGAACCCGGTGTCGACCTTTGTTCTGCGCGTGTTGGGCTATGTGAACTACGACATGTCGGTCCAGTCGGTGTTCGTCACCTTCCGTCCCACCTGTTTCCGCGAAGGCTTCGTATCTGACGAGCGAATCGATGTGCAGTCGAACAACGCCTATCAGAACGGCTTCTGCATCCACTCGAACGATTATGTGTCTGTAAACAGCAACAACACGTTTGAAACCGGCACCGTCGTATCCATGCCGGATATGGAAGATATTGATTTGCCGCGGTCGGGTTGGGAAAGCAACGAAGGTCTGCAAGCGGCTCTGCGTGAAGGCTATTACCGCCTGCGCATCATCAACAAGCTGCCCTTCATGATTCAGGGGCTGAAGGACCGCGATCCCGAATACCTGCCGGATTACATTGATCCTCTGGATGCCGTGAAATACATCTCGCTCAATAACAGCGACAAGCTCACCATGGCGGATCTGACGAAGGATCGGGTTCATGTTGTTGGCTGCGGTAAGAACGGCACCCTGACGATCGACGAACCGGCGGCCATCGACAGCGTGGTGCTCGTGACGGATTGTGTAATTAAGTTCGGTCAGGCGCTGAAGATCACCAACTCGGTCATTGCGACCACCCATACCGACACCAAATCCATCAACTCGTCCTCCAGCATCACGCTTGGGAAGAACGACAGTTGCGCTGATGGTGGTGGATCGGTCCTGCTGACCTTGGGGGGGATTTCGCTAACCTCGAAAATCCATGTCTACGGCAGCCAGATGATCGCAGCGGGCAATATTGATTTCACGGCGAATGCGGACGGTATCCAAGGTGCGTCCTTGATCGCTGGGGGAACAATTGACGGGACCTCGAACGGGAAAATGGCCTTCTGCGGCAGCGGGATGACCAACATTTACGAAGCCGAATACTTCCGAATGGCTTACTAAGATCATGCTTTAAAGAAACCGGTCGGGCGTGTGTCGTTTGGCCGGTTTTATTGTGCGCTGCGCTCTTTCAGGACTTTGTCTAGCTTCAGCCCGGAATGCGGCGTGCGTTCCTGCAAAAGCTGGCGCACCTCGCGCTTCAAGTTTTCGGGGCGCTTCAGGTTCACCGTGTTGAACAGCGAGGTCTCCCACAGCGCGTCCGGCAAGTTGTTGGTCAGGTATCCCTCGTCCCGGGGCAGCACCCACATGGTCACACACGCCTTTGTCTGAAGCCGCGAGAACCGTAGATCGACAAACCCGGCGCAGGGTTGGATCTCGGCCAATGTCGGGCAGTTCTTGCCCAGAAAACACGCGGTCCCGGTGCCCAGAAGATCGACCTTGAAGATCTGAGGGCATTTCTTGCCGAACGCAAAATTGCGCCAGCCAAGGCGGTCTTCCTGCTTCTTGAAGACAAAGGCATGCGCCTGATAGCCGATGGTGTTCGTCTCAAGATCAAGCTGATCGGTGAAGGCGAGCGTCCGTTCGACATAGTCGTCGGCATAGATGATGTCGTCATCAATGGTGAAGATGATGTCATCTGCGTCCGCCGAAAACGCAAACTTGCCCGCGTCCTTCAGATCCTCGTCCGGGATCATGTACTCAAGGTTCGGGACCTCGTCCAATCCGGGCGGGGGCGCGGTGAATTCGTTCAGGCAGACAAAGACCCGATCCACCTGCGGCGCAATGCTTTTGACGGCGTCCAACAACAGGTCTTGCCGTTCTGGAAAGGTTGCCAGATGCGCCCGTATCACGTGGTGTCGTCCTGCACATGGTTGTCCGGGGCGGGGCCGCGATAGGCTTGGGTCAGCTCGTCCGGCACTTCGGAGCCATCTTTCAGGAAGGGCAGGATGCCACGGCGCATCGACCGGCCGCGCCCGGCTTCGATTTGGGCGTCCGATTTGGTGACGCGCTGGCTCATCCGGCGGCCCCATTGACCCAGCATCTCGTACAGGCGGGCGATCTGATTCTGATGCGTGTTGCTGCGCGCCAGATCGTTCAGCTCGTCCGGGTCGGTCTCCAGATCAAACAGCATCGGGCGCAAGCCGCCTTCGGCATGCATCAGTTTGTAGCGCCCGTCAAAGACCATAAACAGCCGCGCGTCACGGGGGCTGACGCCCAGCTTTTCGCAGGCGGGCGTGGACGAATAGTCGTATTCGCTGATCGCGAAGTCGCGCCACACCGGCGTCTCGCCCCGCAACCACGGCATCAGGCTGCGACCTTCAAGGATGTGATCGGCCACGTCTCCGCCCGCCACTTCGACAAAGGTGGGGGCAAGGTCGATCGCCTCGACCAGCGCGTCGCAGGTTGTGCCGCGCGTCGTGTCCGCCGATGGGCGCGGGTTCGCGATGATCAGCGGCACTTTCACGGACGGCTCGTGGAACAGATCCTTCTCGCCCAGCCAGTGATCGCCCAGATAATCCCCATGGTCCGAGGTCAGGACGATCATCGTGTCATCCGCCTGCCCGGTGGCGTCCAAGTGATCCAAGATGCGGCCCAGATGATCGTCGCACTGCTTGATCAGACCCATATAGGCGGGAATCACCTTGCGGCGGACCTCGT
>CALJDH010000025.1 GCA_938023895.1 uncultured Aliiroseovarius sp. | reverse complement strand
CGGTCGGGTAGAGCGACATCATGGCGGCGGTCCAGATAGTCGCCCTGAAGGATGTGATCAGCGAAGAGGCGCAACTGGCCGGTAGTGCGGCCACGCTCGCCCTGCAGGCGGGCTTCGGGCAGGCCAGTTTCCTGCGTTCCGATCTGGGTGATCGCGTCGGCGCGGGCCTCGATCTGGTCTGCGATGGCATTTAGAAAGGCAGCGCGCTGGGCGCGGGTGGAATAGCCGTAGCTTTCAAACGCCGCTTCGGCGGCTTTGGCAGCGGCGTCGACATCCGCAGGCGTACCAAGCGAGAAGTCATGCGACGGCCCATGCGCAGGGCTGGACAGGAAGGTGGCATTGCCCGCGACCCAAGCGCCGGCGATCAGGTGTTTTCCGTGAGGGATGAAGGTCATGCGGGCCTCTTGGTGGTTGCATGGATAATGCATCCAAAAATTACGGACATAAGGAGTGCTGTCTGGTGCTGCTGTCGGCGGATCAGGTGGCTTCTGCGTCCCGAAGCTCGGCGATCACGCCCAGAAGCTCGGTCTTGGTGTGGCTGATGTGATGGGTCAGAAGGGCTGCGGCGGCGTCGATGTCACCGGCTTCGGCGAAACTCAAAAGGCGGCGGTGTTCGTCCTTGGCGGACTCGCGCTTGCCGCCAATACTCAGATGCATCCGCACATAGCGATCCGATTGCAGGTTCACGCGGTGCAACAGCTCGTTGGTCAGACCGCGCCCGGCGGCAGCATACAGCGCCGTGTGATAGTCGAAGTTCAAGGCACCCCACTGGGTCACATCATCCGCGTCATACGAGGCGTCCATCTTGTCCAGAATACCCTCGCAGCGGTCGAAATCGGCCTGTGTCATGTTGGGGATCGCGCGTTTGAACAGGTCGACCTCGATCAGGATGCGCAGGTCGAAAATCTCGGCAATTTCAGCGATCGAATGCTTCACGACCGAGGCACCGCGATTGTTGGTCAGATGCACCAGCCCTTCGGAATCTAGCCGCTTCAATGCCTCGCGAATGGGCATGCGCGAGACATCATATTCGTCGGCCAAGGCTTCCTGCCGGATCACCTCGCCCTCGGCCAGTTCGCCGCTGAGAATGCGCTCGCGGAGGTCATTGGCGATGACATCCGGAAGGCTTTGGCGTGCGATCTTGCGTTTGGCAGTCATAAGGTGATCCCGGTTCTTGGTTGTCGGGCATTTTGGGGTGCGGGTGCGGGATGTGCAAGGGGCTGGTTATGCCCCCCACGTATCGCTTAATCGATAACCGCCCGGCCACGGGTCGTCGGGGTCCAGCATGTGCTGGTGCGTCCCGGTGATCCACCCACGGCCCGAGATTTCGGGGACGATGGCAGGGCGCTGTCCGACTTGTGCGTGACCGACAATCTGACCCGTGAAGCGCGACCCGATGATCGATACGGCCTCAAAGGATTGCCCCATCTGCATCTGGCCCTTTGCGGCCATCAGCGCCATGCGCGCGGACACAGCTGTACCAGTTGGGGAGCGATCGACCTTCCCGGGTTGAATTGCGACGGCGGACTTGCCTTCAAATCCCGCGCGGGTTTCCGTCAGCGGTCCCGCGAAGGCGCAGAACGAGATGTGATCCCATTCTGGGTTCTCAGGGTGCGAGAACCCCAGCTGTTCATTGGCGGCATTGGTGATCTGTACCCCTAGGCGGGCGATGTCCTTGGCTTCATCTTCGGCAATGCTGAAACCAAGATTGGCGGCTTCGACCACCACGAAACTGTCACCGCCATAGGCCGTGTCGACGGTCAGGGTGCCAAGGCCTTCGACCTCAAGTGGCACGGCAATCTGGTCTGCGAAACTGGCGACGTTTTGAACGTAGATCCGCTCGGCCTTGCCATTTCGACATTCGGCGCGCACGCGGACCAAGCCGCCGGGGGCTTCCAGCGTCAGGTGCGTTTCCGGTTCGGTCATGGGCAGGATGCCGCTGTCCAGAAGCACGGTCGATACGCAAATTGAGTTCGAGCCCGACATGGGCGGGGTGTCTTCCGGCTCCATGATGATCCACGCCGCATCCGCGTCGGGATGCTTGGGCGGGACCAGCAGGTTCACGTGGCGAAACACGCCGCCACGTGGCTCGTTCAGAACGAAGTTGCGCAGGGTCTGGTCTTCGGCAATGAAATTGCGTTGTTCCCACACCGTGTCACCGGGGGGCGGGGCCACACCGCCGACGATGACGTCGCCCACCTCGCCTTCGGCATGAGCGGACACGACATGGATGGTCTTGCTGCTGCGCATCTTGTTCCTCGTTCTAGCGAATAGCCTACATGCACTCGGCGATCACGCCACCTTGTTTCGACCAGTCCGCAAACCACGCCTGGAACAGTGCGTATTGCTGTTCGCAATAGTTGCGCTGGGCGTTGGACAGTTCGTCGGTTTCGTTGAAGTGCAGGCGGTATTCATCTTCGCCATTTAGAACCAGAAGGTGCTTGTAATAGAGCACCAGATCCGTGCCCTCATCAAAGCTGGCAAGAACTCCAAAGGCACCTTCCAGTTCCAACGCACGCATGCGGGCCTCGGCGTGGCCTTCGGCAGCCTTCTGCGACAGGGCAGCCAGCAGCAGGGCCTCTTTCGGAAGGGCGGTGCCGATCCCGGTGATGGACCCCGTCGCGCCGCAGTTGACGAAACCATGATAGACCTCGGTATCGACGCCGACCATCAGGGTTACGCTGTCATCCTGACTGGTGATGTGTTCAGCCGCGTAGCGCAGGTCGTCCTTGCCGCCGAATTCCTTGAAGCCGATCAAGTTCGGGTGCTCGGCGCGCAGAGCAAAGAACAGATCTGCCTTGGTCGCGAAGCCGTAGACGGGGCTGTTGTAGATAATGGCAGGCACGTCGGGTGCGGCGGACAGGATGGCTTTGAAGTGGTTCTTCTGCGCGGCCATCGACGACCCGCGGGACAAGACGCGCGGGATCACCATCAAGCCGACCGCACCGACCTTCTGGGCATGGGCCGCGTGTGCCACCGCGGATTTCGAGTTGATCGCACCGGTCCCGACAACCACCGGAATACCTGCATCGACCAGACGCTCAACGCCGGTCATCCGCTCTTCATCCGTCAGAAGTGGCCAGTCGCCCATCGAACCGCAATAGACCACGGCGGACATCCCTGCCGCGATCATCTCGTGCCCTTTGCGTACTAGCGCCTCGTAATCTGGCGTGCGGTCGTCTTTGCAGGGGGTCATCAGGGCAGGCATGGTGCCTGCGAACACGGTTTTGGACATGAGGGATTCCTTTGTAATCTGCGGCTTGAGTCACCACTACGGGATAATGTATCCAAAATCCAGAAAAATCTGAGGAGGCAGTGTTTGACCAATCACTTGCTCGGAGCACACAAGTGATTGCCCTGCAGCAAATGCTAATTGAAAGAGAAAGTAATTAGGTTAATCTCCCTTTAAGGAGATTGAAAGCCGCACCCTTTTTCGGTTCATGCAAATAGTGAAGGTTGACAGAGCCATGATGACGAATGTCAGGATCAAGTGTCCCGGTCCCTTATTGAAAGGGGTTAGCAGTATCGCGTCATTGTCGGTGCAATCATGTCTGTATCGGGAAAACTTGGTGTCTGCTTTGATGCTGGAGAAGCCTCATGGCCACCTATAACACCAGCGGGTGGATCTTTACCGGCACCGGAACTCCAACCACACTTGTGCCGGTCACGATTGAAGACGATGACCCGTATATGTCGCCCTATCTCACCGATGATTTCAGCGAAAAAATCACCATAAACGGGACGACCTATACCAATCCGCGCGGGGGTACCTATGAGCTGACCTTCATGGATTCCGGTGGTGTGATCCATACCGAGGACCTGTATGCGTGGTACACGGGGGCCAGCTATATCTTTGTGCCCGCGCCGGGATCGGCTTTTGATGACGGATCCACTGTGATCAGCACGGCGGGTTGGAAAGAGTATGAATCCGGATTTGAGTGGGCCGAAGTCGTCGGACCGCCCAATGTCACATGCTTCACTGCCGGAACGCTGATCGAAACCGACAGTGGCCCGGTAGCCATTGAGCGCATATGCACTGGTGATCAGGTTCTGACGGCGGAAGGGCTGAAGACCGTGCGCTGGATCGGGCAGAGTCCGGTTTCCATTGTGCAGCTCGTCGCCAATCCCAAGCTGTTTCCAATCCGTATCACAGCCGGGGCACTGGGCGCAGGCCTGCCCAAGCGCGATTTGCTGGTGTCTCGTCAGCATCGGATGCTGGTCCAATCCCCCATCGTGCGGCGGATGTTCGGGACGTCAGATGTGTTGGTTCACGCGATCAAGCTGATCGCGCTTCCGGGCATTTACGTGGACCAATCCGTGACCGAAGTCACCTATTACCACATGCTGTTTGACGA
>CALJDH010000024.1 GCA_938023895.1 uncultured Aliiroseovarius sp. | reverse complement strand
AAAGATCGTCGCGCAACAGGACCGAGAACGTGCTGCCCTGCCCCACTTCACTTTCGATCCGCAAGCGCCCTCGATGGCGGTTGATGATGTGTTTCACAATTGCCAGACCAAGCCCGGTCCCACCCAGTTCACGCGAACGATGATTGTCGACGCGATAGAACCGTTCCGTCAATCGTGACAGGTGATGCGCTGGAATGCCCGGACCATCATCTTGAACCGCCACGCAAATCGCAGGCCCCTTAAAGGCGGGAAACATCGCCATCCGAGTAACTGAAACAACCACTGCCCCGTCTCTCCGACCGTATTTGATCGCGTTTTCGATCAGGTTGGTGAAGACCTGCGCCAATTGGTCCAGATCTCCTGCGAGCAGGACTGGAGGCTCGAGCTGCGCATCGATTGATAGAGTTACACCACGCGCCTCGGCCGTTTGTGACAATGCGTTGCGGACCGAATTCAGTACCGCGTAAATGTCCACGCTATCAGAGGGACGAATGCGTACCATATCCTCAACGCGGCTCAGTGACAGAAGATCGGCCACCAGCCGGTTCATACGTTTGCCCTCGACCTCCATAATGCCAAGAAACCGGTCCCGCGCTTCGGCATCATCGCGCGCGGGGCCGCGTAGCGTTTCAATAAAACCGGTCAATGCCGTTAGTGGCGTGCGCAGTTCGTGGCTGACATTTGCGACGAAGTCTGACCGCATCTGTCCGGCTTCTTCGTGCGATTTGACGTCCATGAAGGACAGAAGAACGCCGTTCTCTTTCGGGTCATCCGTGACAATCCGACCGAGATGAACCTCGTAGACGACCTCTCGCCCAGCTTCGGAGTGTAGGAAACTGACTTGGCCGTCAGCGCCGTCGGCCATCGTTTTCTCGATCTGGTCCAGAAGCGAAGGCTGACGCAGCGCGGTCACATAGTGGCGCCCGTCTATCTGCATATTCAGCAAGGCCCGCGCCTGTTCATTCGAGCGACGGATGCGGCTATCTTCGCCGATAAAAATCGCCGGGATTGGTAAAGCATCCAGCATGCTGTGGGCGACCATATCCTGTTCTGCCTTCTCGCCAGATCATCTGATTGCAATCCCGCAAGACATGGCCCGTAGTCAGAGCTGGGTCAATAAATGTTTTCACTATCCCTATGGTGGAAACGTCATCATTTTGCTTCTCTATGTGGTGATTATTTCTTTAGTCCTTGCATTTCACAGACTAAGAAACCCAATAACCAACACACCGAGTAATAGAGAAAGCAGATCGTGCAGCCACAATCGAACATCCTGTTACTGGGGCCTGCCAAGGAACTTTCGCACTTGGATAAAGCATCCGAGCGGGAAGCGTTTATGCCGTGCAGCGAATTCGAGAAGCTGACCGAAAAACAGATCGCGGAGCTTGCTATTGATATTGTGATATCAATGTTTGTCTGCGGGTCACTTGATTGCCTTGAAATCAGTCAAAGACTCGCACGCGCTGGTTTTACGGGGCGCTACTATGTACTGGTACCTGACCTACCAGATCCGCAGATCATCATCGACGAAATCACCCAGTCCTGCCCGGAAATCGACATTCAGATCGTCACAAGCCCGGCGGCGATCAAAGAGGCATCTCAATAGATCAGTTCATGATCTTCCCCCTGCTGGTCATCGTAGTGGCGCGCCAGATACTTCAAAGCAATTCTCAGCATGTATTTACCAGAGCGCGCAGGCATCGACAGTTCACGTTCGACACATTCCATCCCTTTCTCATGGCAACACACCGCCACGGCCAGCTCTGCCAACTCGGGCCCAATGGCCTTGATGGCGGTCGAGAAACGTCGACGAGCGTCCATCTTCCGATCTGATTTATGTCCTGCCGCGTGTTTCGCCGTGGAAACTGCCCCGTCGCGTGTCCAAGCCGCCCATCCCCCTTGCGCTTCTGAGTGCTCGAACTGGCCAAGGGCAAAATCCCGGTTCAGTCTTTCTGCAGCGACAACCAAATCCGCACCAAGGTAAGGTTTGTCCTTACCCCGTTTCCGCGCAAGTACCCTGACTGGTGTTTCGCTTCCTGCCGAGCGCGGCTTCTTGCGTGGGGCTCGCGACTTGGACGTATGCGAGGTGCTGGTTCCGACCAGAAACCCTGCCTGGCTTTCCGCAAATCCAGTGGCAAGTGTTTCTTGTTGGGCCAAAAGCTTGTTTAACGCCTGTCGCCCTGATTGCGTAATCTGATAGCGAACCACGCGACCTTTTACGTCACCGGTGATCCACTCCAGAAGCGCCATCAGTTCGACCACGCTAATCGGAGCCTTAGCGACAGCAGCGGGATCCCCTTCTGGGCTGGTTTTCAAGACGACCGCCGTTTCAACACCATCTCCGACGACCAAGCTGGTGCTGGGGGCCAACAAGGCGCGCAGGACGCGGGTTAGATGAGGCGTCATGGGATCATCGGCCGCTTCACTGAACGAAAACGTCACCTTCTGATCCGCGCATTCGCGCAGTTCGTCCCCCAACCGCGACAGCAGAGAATCCACCAGGGGATCGTCTCGGCGGGCTTCAGTTTTGCGCACCTGTCGAAGCACTGTTGACGCATGAACGCCCATGCCACGTGCAATGGCCCGAATGGACTCACCTTCTTCAGTATGTTTCAGATAGGTGTGAACCTCGTTGGGCAACCAGTTCATGATGGATTTGCAGTTGATCTCGGTCCCGATTGAGTTGTGCATCTACGCCCCTTCCAGATTGTAACACCGTGGCACGTTCCGAACCTCTCGACCGCGCAACCTCCGGTTGTTATCGAGCCGAACAGATCTATCTATTTATGGTTACTGGTTCGTTAACCTTGCCATCACATCTCAACACTAGTTTCTGAAATGATAACAACTATTAACGGTGGCGTACGGCAGTTAATGGCAGCGCAACACCCCCTTAGGTTGAGTCATCATGTCGCTGAATCACAACAGCGAGGCTCAAATGACATCGACCACAAACATGCTGAAATCCCTGCGCCGCCCCCGTCTTCTTGTCCGCGCTGCGCGTTTTGGCCTTAGCGAGTATGACCGTGACAAGGATTTGAAAAAGCTTATGAAAACGAACTCGACGCCGTCCCCTGCTCAAGCCGTTGATGGTCTTCTGGTTGCAGAGGCTCACCTAGAAGATACGCGCAAATCTGGCGACGCGTCGTATTCCTGCGCTCGGCATGTCGAAGTTCTGATTGCCCTGCTGGCAGAGCTTCAGCTACTTCCCAAAAGCTTCCATCAGGTGTGAATCCTCACATTTGAAGAACAAAAAGAAAGGGGGCCGTTAAGCCCCCTTTTCGAAGTGTTAATCAATCTGAACACAAGACGACTTAGGTAAAGGCGTCCGGCATCGATGCTTTCTTCTCGGCGATATAGTCTTTCAGGCCCTCTGCAATCCCCGGATCCAGTGCCGGTTCCTGATAGTCTGCCAGCATTTTCTTGACCTTCGCAGTGGCCAGCGCCTGTGTATCGCGTGCGCCTTCCTCTTCCCAGGTTTCGAACGGCTTGTAGTCCAGCAGTTCCGAGCGCCAGAAGGCCGATTTGAAGTTCTTCTGGGTATGATCGCAGCCCAGATAGTGACCGCCCGGCCCCACTTCACGGATTGCGTCCATGGCTTGACCATTCACGTCCACTTCGACGCCCTTGGCAATGCCGTGCAACACGCCCAGCTGGTCCGCGTCCATCACGAACTTCTCGAACGAGGCCACCAAACCGCCTTCCAGCCAACCGGCCGAGTGCAGCATGAAGTTCACGCCGGACAGAAGACCGGTGTTCAGGCTGTTCGCGGTCTCGTAAGCCGCCTGCGCGTCGGGCAGTTTCGAGCCGTTGAACGACCCAGCCGAGCGATACGGCAGACCCAGACGCCGGAACAGCTGGCCCGCGCCATAGGTCACGTTGGCCGCTTCC
>CALJDH010000023.1 GCA_938023895.1 uncultured Aliiroseovarius sp. | reverse complement strand
GCCAAGCCATTCTTGATGGCCTTGGTCGGCTCGGTCGGGGTCGACAGAACCTTGAAGATCCGTGTCCCGCCCTTTTTGTCAGCAAGAATGAAGTCGGTGAATGTGCCGCCGGCGTCGATGCCCAGACGATATTGGGTTCGCATAGTAGTGTTCCTTTCAGTCAGGGGCTTCAGGCCGCAGCGCGAGCTTTGGCTGTGGCGTCTTCGTCGATGGTCAGGGTGTCGGCGTCCGAGATGACCACGCCATAGTCCAGCCGCGCGCCTTCGATGGACACGAGGCCGTTGCGCACGTCCTCGACCACCTTCAGGGGGTCACGTTCGAATGGGTTGCCAAAGCCGCCACCGCCGGGGTTCAGGTTGGCCGCGATCTCGCCGGGTTTGATGGTTTCGATCACGTTGTCGGTGATAATCTGGGTTTCGCCGTCGCGGGTGATTTCAAGACGGCCGACTTTCTTGTGGACCATCTCGGATTTTGCCCCAGCGGCCCCCATGGCCGGAATGCGGCGCCCTTCCCCGAAGGTGACCAGCGTCATGTCGGTGTCCAGCGGCTCGACCGCCCAGCGCGTTCCCGATCCGCCGCGGAACTTACCCGCGCCGCCGCTGTCCTCCATCAGACCGTATTCATGGATGATGATTGGATAGGAATGCTCGAGCATCTCGATATCGCCCGAGGTTAGCGCCCCGAAGCAGCATTCCGGTCCGCAAGCATGCCAGCCATCTTGGCTTGCCGTGGCCCCTGCGCCCGAGATGATCGAGGCCAGCACCATGGTGACGTATTCCTCGTCATGGCGGCTGTCCCACCCGGCAATGTTGCAGCCATTGGCGTGGCCCCAGCTGGCAGACACCTTGTCAGGCGCGGCCTGTTCAAAAGCCAGTCGTACCGCGTCTGTCAGCGTTTCCATTGGCGTGGTGGTACAGTTCATATGCGGGGCGGGCGACTGCGCGTTACACAGGGTGCCCTTTTTGCCCATATCAACCGTCACATTGCGGTACAGCCCCTCGTTATACGGCGGCGGCAACTGGGCGAACATCATCAGGCCCAGATAGACCCCGGAATACGAGTTCCCCTCGTAAGAGTTGATGAAATAGGGTACCTGCGGCGGGCTTTCGATCTCGATATGACAGCTGTCGCCGGTGATCGTCACGGTCGCCGTAATGTCGAAATCACCAAAGCCGTGACCTGCATCTTCCAGAATGGCCGTGCCCGAATAGGTGCCGTCAGGCACCTGACTGATCAGGCCGTTCATATGGGCATTCGCCATGTCCAGCAGCTCGGCAATGCACTCCTGCACCACGTCCTTGCCGTATTTATCCATCAAGGCGGTCAGGTTGCGGGCGCCTACTTGGCAAGCCCCAATCAGCGCGTTGAAGTCGCCTTCCTGATCGCGGCGCGCGCGCATGTTGGTCAGCAGCATGTTCATGATGTCATCGCGTGGAACACCCTTGTCCCACAGCTTGATCGGCGGAATGCGCAGACCTTCGGCAAAGATCTCTTTCGCTTCGGGGTTATAGCCCGCAGGCACCGGCCCGCCGATGTCGGTCAGGTGCCCCTTGCAGACGGTCCAGAACACCAGCTCGCCTTCATAAAACACCGGGTAATACATGCAGGTGTCGATGATGTGGCTGCCACCATAGGCGGGATCATTGTGCAGGATCAGGTCGCCTTCGTGGATGTCGCCCTCGAAGAAATTGGCGACTGACTTCATCGCCGGGATCAACGATCCAAGGTGAATCGGAATATCCTGACCCTGCAAAATCATCTCGGGGGTGTGGTTGAACAGCGCCGTCGAATAATCATGCGCCAAGTTAAAAACCGAGCTGCGCGCGGTCTTTTCCAGGGCCAGCGTCATTTCGCGCTGAGTGGTTTCCAATACGCCGCGCACCACCGAAAGCGTGATGGGGTCAACTTGTCTATTAGCCATTCGTTCTGGTCCTTTGCATGGGCGCAAAGGGGCCGCCTGATCCGAGCATTCTTCCGCTTGATCCGGCGTGCTCCTCCTGCACGTCGAACTTGTGATCCCAGCTTGTCGTGGCTTGTCGGGATCGTCTTGGCGTTGAGTGCAGAAGCGTTTGCAGCTTTGTGCAGAACAATTTGTTGCTCAGCGCAACACCGTTTGCAGCAGAGCGCAGAACGTCCAAATTCCTTTGTTTTAAGGGGAAGCTTGGCTATGTTCAGACTTGGGAGGAAACGCATATGACCGCCGGGTTCACTTTCTCGACGGCCACGACAGAGCCGCAGCACCGCTCCAGTAAATGGAACGCGGTGGTAAACGAGTCCTATTTTCCACTGGAACTTCAGTTCCGGGATCCGATCCATTTCAATGGACAGTTGAGTCGGATGTCGATGGGGCATGTGGGCATGTCCCGGCTGACGTCTGATCCGCTTAGCTATGAGCGGCGGCGCGCACATATCCGTGAGGCGCGGGAAGAAGAGTATCTCATCACCCTGCCACGCGCCACATCGGTCGAGTTCCGCCAACTGGGGCGCGAGGTGCGGTGTGATCCGGGCGGCTTCATCCTTGAACGCGGCGACGAGCCATATCGGTTCCTCTATGAACACCCCAATGACCTGTTCGTCCTGAAAGTCGGGCGCAAAGCGCTGGAAGAGCGTGTGCGCCAGCCTGACCGCTTTTGCGCGAAGGTGTTCAATGCCACGTCTGGCACGGCAGGGCTGTTCGCCTCGATGGTGGATCAGGCCCAGTCGAAGTTTGCAGATCTCGGAGCGGCTGCGGGCGAAACCGTAGGGCGCCAGCTTTTGGAACTGCTTGGCCTTGCCCTTGACGAAACGGTTGACGCAAGCTCCAGCAACCTTT
>CALJDH010000022.1 GCA_938023895.1 uncultured Aliiroseovarius sp. | reverse complement strand
CGCAGACGGGATTCGCACCGATCCCCCGGTGTCCGACCCGATCCCACACGGCGCCAGACCAAACGCAACTGACGTTGCCGCCCCGGAAGAACTACCACCCGAAACGGCATCATGGTCGTTCACGCAGGGGCTGGTCGCGGTAATGGGATTCAGGCCAAGTCCCGAGAACGCCAGCTCGCTCATATGCGTTTTGCCAAGGCAGATCATCCCGGCGGCGGTCGCGTTGCGTAGCACCTCGGCGTCCTGATCCGGCACGCGATCTTTCAAAAGGGCGGACCCGGCCTCGGTCGCGGTGCCCGCCGTATCAAACAGGTCTTTCCAGCTGATCGGCACACCGTCCAAAAGACCCAAACGTTGCCCAACTCGCGCACGCTCGGATGCGGCGCGTGCCTCGGACATGGCGCGGTCTTCTGTCAGGCGGGCATATATACGGTCGCCAAACGGATGGGCTTTGATGGCATCCAGATAGGTGCGCGTCAGGTCCACCGGATCAATATCGCCCGCCGCAATCCCCCGGCCCAGATCCGCCATGCTCATGGTCAGCCACGCGTTGCTCATCCCAGCCTCCGTTTTTCGTGCTCGATGGACGGTAACGACAGGACGACGCATGGACAATCCCAAACAGCGGGGGCAGAAAGAGGGTATGACACATGATGCCGATATCCTGATCGTGGGTGGGGGCCTTAACGGCCCGGCCCTTGCGCTGGCTTTAGGGGACACCGGGTTCAAGGTGACCATGATTGACGCGTTGCCCAAAGGCGCGCGCGGGGGCGATGACTTTGACGGGCGCGGCTATGCGCTGGCGCTGGCCTCGCAACGGTTGCTGGTCGCCCTTGGCGTTTGGTCCAACGTAGCCGAACACGCCCAGCCGCTTCTGGACATCCGCATTTCTGACGGACGCCCCGGCGAAGGCCCCGGCCCGTTCGTGTTGGAATTTGACCACGCCGAGATCGACGAAGGCCCGATGGGATACATGGTCGAAGACCGCTTCCTGTCCCGCGCCTTCTTGGACGCGGTCGAGGCGCATCCGAATGTCACGCTGATCGATCAGGATACCGTGGTGGATCAGGTGATCGACCCGGCCTCGGTCACGCTGGAACTGGCATCCGGCAAGCGCCTGACCGGGAAGATGGTTGTAGGCTGTGACGGGCGCAGGACTGGCACCGGCGAACGCGCGGGCATCAAGCGGCATGGGCATGATTACGGGCAGACATCTTTGGTCTGCGCGATTGATCACGAGCTGCCGCATAACGGCGTGGCTCATCAGTTCTTCATGCCTGCTGGCCCCTTGGCGATCCTGCCGCTTCCGGGCAACCAATGTTCGATCGTCTGGACTGAAACCCATGACGAGGCCGCGCGCATTCACGCCCTCGACGACGAAGGGTATCTGGAAGAACTCCGTCCGCGTTTCGGGTCTTTCCTGGGCGAGATCAGCCTTGCGGGCAAGCGCTTCACCTATCCGCTGAACCTGACGGTCGCGAACAGCTTTATCGCGGATCGTTTGGCCTTGGTGGGCGACGCGGCCCACGGGATGCACCCGATTGCCGGTCAGGGTCTGAACGCAGGTTTCAAAGACGTGGCCGCGCTGGCCGAGGTTCTGACACTCGCCCGCCGTCGTGGTGAAGACATTGGCCGTCTGGATGTACTGGAGCGCTATCAACAGTGGCGCCGCTGGGACGTGTCACAGATGGTGATGATGACCGAGGCGACCAACCGCCTGTTCTCGAACGACAATCCGATCCTGCGCGTGGCGCGTGACATCGGGCTGGGCGCGGTGAACGCCATGCCCGGTCTACGCCGCAACTTCATCCGCGAGGCCGCTGGCCTGACCGGAGACCTGCCGCGCCTGCTACAAGGCCGCCAAATCTGATCGCCCATTGCTGATCGGCGTCCCCTGCCCTACCGTGCGAAAAACGCCGGTGGAGGGGCAGCCATGAACATTCTTTTCATCATGTATGATCAGCTTCGGTTCGATTACCTCAGCTGCGCCGGCCATCCGACGCTGAAGACGCCAAACTTTGATCGCGTGGCGGCGCGCGGCGTGCGGTTTACCAACTGTTATGTGCAATCGCCGATCTGTGGCGCCAGCCGGATGAGCACCTATACCGGGCGCTATGCCTCGTCCCACGGCGCGCAGTGGAACGGCTTCCCGCTGCGCGTGGGCGAACACACAATGGGCGATCACCTGCGCGAGGCCGGAATGGACTGCTGGCTTCTGGGCAAGACGCATATGAAGGTGGACGCCGAGGGCATGAAACGCCTTGGCATCGCGCCCGACAGCGTCATCGGCGCACGTCAGGCCGAATGCGGCTTTGACGTCTGGGTCCGTGACGACGGGCTGTGGGCCGAGGGGCCAGACGGGTTCTATGACGAAAAGCACTCGCCCTACAACGCGTACCTGAAGTCGAAGGGTTACGCGGCTGAAAACCCGTGGTCCGTAAATGCCAATGCGGGCGTCGAGGATGGCGAGATCGCCAGCGGCTGGATGTTCGACAATGCCGATAAACCCGCCAATATCCGCGAGGAAGACAGTGAGACCGCGTGGCTGACCAGTGAAACCTTGCGCTTCATGGATCAGGCCAAGGGGCCGTGGTGCGCGCATGTCAGCTATATCAAACCGCACTGGCCTTACATCGTGCCCGCGCCCTATCACGACATGTTCGGGCCGGACGATGTGCCGCCTGCGGTGCGATCCGACGCGGAACGCGAAGATGCGCAGCCCGTGTTTGACGCGTTCATGCACAACAAGATCGCCGCAGCCTTCCAGCAGGATGAGGTGCGTAAGAAGGTGATTCCCGCCTATATGGGGCTGATCAAGCAATGCGACGATCATTTGGGACGCATCTTGGATCACCTGGACGCCACCGGACAGGCAGATGACACGATGATCGTGCTGACCTCGGACCATGGCGATTATCTGGGCGACCACTGGCTGGGCGAGAAGGACTTGTTCCACGAGCCGTCCGTCAAAGTGCCGCTGATCATCGCCGATCCGCGCCCGTCGGCGGACGCGACCCGCGGCACCGCCTGTGACGCGTTGGTCGAGGCGATCGACCTTGCCCCCACCTTTGTCGAGGTCGCCGAGGGCACCGTCGCCGATCACATTCTGGAAGGGCGCAGCCTGATGCCGTGGCTACGCGGTGAAACGCCTGACTGGCGTGACTTTACCATCAGCGAATACGACTATTCCTCGACACCCGTCTGCGAAAAGCTGGGGGTCAGCCCGCGTGATGCGCGGCTGTTTATGGTCTTCGACGGGCGCTACAAACTGATGCATGCCGAAGGCGGCTTGCGCCCGATGCTGTTTGATCTGGAGACCGACCCGGACGAGCTGAACGATCTGGCGCGCGGCAACACG
>CALJDH010000021.1 GCA_938023895.1 uncultured Aliiroseovarius sp. | reverse complement strand
GCGGGATCGACGGTGGTCTGGTTATCGGCAGTCATCGGATACCTTCTTTCTGATGGCGGGCGCGTCGTGGGCATTATATAGAGGTCTCATGGATAAGGCCGCAGGAAAAAACAGCGCAGCCGCAAGGTTGTATCCTCCGATCGACCCGTTTGATCGGCATATGGTGGATGTGGGCGACGGCCACAAGATCTATGTGGAACAATCGGGCAATCCCGACGGTATTCCGGTGGTTGTTTTGCACGGCGGACCGGGTGGCGGATCTTCGCCCGCGATGCGGCGGTTCTTTAACCCACGGCTCTATCACATCATCCTGTTTGACCAGCGCGGCTGTGGCCGGTCGCGTCCGCATGCCAGTATTGATCACAACACAACGTGGCATCTGGTGCGCGACATTGAACAGATCCGCACTATGTTGGGCATTGATCGCTGGATTGTATTTGGCGGAAGCTGGGGCGCGACGCTGTCCCTGATTTACGCGCAGGCGCACCCGTCGCGCGTGGCGCATTTGGTGCTGCGTGGCGTGTTTCTTGCCACGAAATCCGAGCTCGACTGGTTCTATGGCGGCGGCGCTGGGCGGTTCTGGCCCGAGCTGTGGGACCGCTTTGAGACCCTGATCCCCGAGGCCGAGCGTCACGATATGATCTCCGCCTATCACCGGCGTTTGTTCTCGGGCAACTATGCCGAAGAAGCGCGCTTTGCCCGCGCGTGGACAGGGTGGGAAAACGCGCTGGCCTCGATCCACAATATAGGTGTGACGATTGACAGCCCGGCAGAATACGCCCGCGCGTTCGCCCGGTTGGAGAACCACTATTTCCGGCACGGCGCCTTTCTGGATGAAGACGGCAAGATCCTGCGTGACATGGAACGCATCGCGCATATCCCCGGCACCATCGTGCAAGGCCGCCATGATATGATCTGCCCGCCGAAGATGTCGTGGGAGCTGCACCGCCGCTGGCCCGCATCCGATCTGCGGATGATCCATCTTGCCGGACACGCCCTGTCGGAACGCGGTATTGCGGACGAGCTGGTGACGACGATGGAGAAACTGGCGGTTAGTCACGCCTCGTAGGGGCGTGGGTCATTATGACTTTCAATCGCGCATGTTCCATTGTAAGCCCGGATCAATCCATCGGCAGTTGTGCCTTTTTGTGGAAGCTGGGATCATCGTCATGACACACTCTTCATCCGGGAATACGTCCCCAACACTCGAAGAACGTATCTCGACGCTCGATTTTGCGTTGGTCATTCCCATGAAGAATGAAGAGGAAGTGGCCGAAGGTTTTCTGCGCGAATGCTATGCCGCCACCTTGGATCTGGGCGAGCCGCCCATCTTCGTGACGGATGACGGATCGGATGATCGTACGCTGGAAATCCTGAAGGCGCTTCAGGCGGACATTCCCAAGTTGCAGATCGTGCAGCACGCAAGCTCGGCCGGGCAGTCGGCAGCGGTGCATTCTGCGGTGTTGGTCGCAAAGTCCGATTTCATCGTTACGCTGGACGGAGACGGGCAGAACCCGCCCGACCAGATTGCAGGCCTGTTGGCGAAGTTTCTGGATGCAGACCCCGAGCTGGCCTTGGTCGCAGGACAACGCGCCAAGCGGAATGATACGCTGGCCAAACGTTGGGGGTCCAAATTTGCCAACTGGCTGCGGGGGGCTTTGTTGAAAGATGGAACGCGCGATACGGGCTGTGGTCTGAAGGCCTATCGCCGTCAGGCGTTTCTGGCGCTGCCTTATTTCGATCACATGCACCGCTATCTGCCCGCGCTGTTCCTGCGCGATGGCTGGAAGATTGATCACGTCGACATCACGCACCGTCACCGGGAAGCGGGCCAGTCCAAGTATAATAACTTGAATCGGGCTTTGGTGGGGATTTCGGACCTGTTGGCCGTGTCATGGCTGATCCGCCGTCGCAAAAAGGTACGCCGCAACGACGTCAAGATCATTGCCTCGAGTGGGCCGAGCGCATGAAAGAGGCGGTTTTTCAATTCCTGTCCATTGGCGACTGGACCGAGTTCTGGTGGGTCGCGCTGGGCCTGACGGCGCAGCTGTCGTTCTCGGCCCGCTTCATCGTGCAGTGGATCGCCTCCGAACGCGCAGGCCATTCCTATGTGCCAGTAGCCTTTTGGTGGATTTCCATTGTGGGCGGGTTGTTGCTGCTGTCCTACGCGATTTATCGCAAGGACGTGGTGTTCATTCTGGGCCAGTCGATGGGCGTGATCGTCTATGTGCGTAACCTGATGCTGATCTATCGCACCAAACCAAGCTCGATGTCCGAGAAGACTTAATGAGACCTGCCAGTATCGCGTCTGTCGCCGTTCTGTTTGCAGCGGTCATTATTCTTGGGGTGCTCCTGCGCCCGCTCTTTCCGATTGACGAAACGCGGTACGTGTCCGTCGCATGGGAGATGTACCTCTCGGGGGACTATTTTGTTCCGACGAAGAATGGCGAGCTTTACGGCCACAAGCCGCCCCTGCTGTTCTGGCTGATCAATCTTGCGTGGTTCTTTACCGGGGTTGAAGAGCTGTCAGCGCGCCTTGTTGCGCCCGCCTTCGCGATCTTCAACATCTACCTGACCTATCGTCTGGGGCGTCATCTGTTCCCGGATCGGACGGACGTTGCCACCCGCGCCGCGATCATTCTTCCGTCGCTGATCGCCTATACCATATATACCAGCCTGACGATGTTTGACGCCCTGTTGACCACGGCGTCTTTGACCGGGCTGATCGGGATCTGGCAGGGGGTGCGGCAGGGCACACTGCGGGCGTGGCTTTTGGTTGGGGTCGCGATTGGCGTGGGCGTGCTGGCCAAGGGGCCGGTCATCCTGTTCCATATCGCCCCTGCCCTGATCGCGTTTCCTCTGTGGAGCAAAAATGCCCGGCCTGCGGGCGGCCTGCTGTTTCGGGGTATGGGGATTGCGCTGGCGGTTGGCTTGGCGATTATCCTGTGCTGGCTGCTGCCCGCCATCATTTTGGGCGGAGATGCCTATCGTCACGAGATCCTGTGGAAGCAATCCGCCGGACGCGTCAGCAACGTCTTTGATCACGCCCGGCCCTTCTGGTTCTTCCTGATGCTGGTGCCCGTCTATCTGTTCCCGTGGGGGTTCAACCTGAACTTCTGGAAAGGCGTGCGTGGCGCTGGGCGCGATATGGGTGATCGCTTTCTTCTGGTGGCGGGTCTGTCCGCGCTTCTTCTGTTCAGCCTGATTGGCAGCAAGCAGGCGCATTACCTCGTGCCCGAGATGCCGGTGTTGGCGCTGCTTGTCGCGTCGGCGCTTGGTCGGGTCACTTGGCGGCGCGCGCTGGACTGGTCCACGCCGTTGATCGCCATTGGTGCGCTTGTCCTTGCGGTCCTGCTTGGATTTGGCCTGATCGACACGGCCGAGATTTCCACCGCCCCCGGCACGCTGGCCTTGGCGCTGGTCGCGCTGGCCTTGGTCGCCTTGGGTGGCTGGGTTGTGGGATCTGTGCAGGCAGCGACGGTCTGGTCGCTGGCGTTGATCGCCGTCGTCAATGTGGGGATCAGCACAACGCCCACCTTGCCGCAGTATCGCATGGATGCGTTCGTGTCGGCGTTCGAGGGTCGTCCGGGGCACCAAATCGCCTATTTCGGCGACAAGTATCATGCCGAGTTTAACTTCCTTGCGCGGTTTGAGACGCCCGTCTATCTGCCCAACAGCCAAGCGGACATCCTTGAGTGGGCCGCGTCCCAAACGGATGGACTGGTTGTGGCCCGCGAAGACGCGGTGGCGTTTGACCTGAGGCCCCAACAGACTATCGTGTATCGCGGAAAAGCCTACGGTATTTGGCGCGCGGCAGACCTGCTGCGCTGACGCGTCGCAAAGGGATATCTCAATGCAAAAAGCCAAGTTTTGGGACGAGATCGCCGACAAATACGCCAAGGATCCGATTGCGGATATGGCGTCTTATGAACACAAGCTGAAGCTGACGCGGGATCATTTCCGGCCCGACATGTCCGTTCTAGAAATCGGCTGTGGAACTGGCAGCACCGCGATCCTGCATGCGCCGCATGTGGCGCAGTATCTGGCGGTCGATATCTCGGAGCGGATGATCGAGATCGCACAGGCAAAAGATGCCCCGGAAAACCTGAGCTTTCAGGTCGCAGATGTCGACGAGATGTCGCTGGAGCCCGGCAGCTTTGACATGGTGCAGGCCCATTCCGCGCTGCATTTGCTGGCCGATCCGAAGGCGGCGATTGACAAAATGTATGACGCCTTGAAGCCCGGCGGGCTGTTCGTCAGCTCGACCACCTGCGTCGGGAGCATCTGGTGGCTCAAGCTTGTCGCGCCGATTGGTCAGGCGCTGGGCAAGTTTCCGCACCTTGCGTGGTTCACCGAGGATGACTTGCGCCAGATGATGTGCGACGCCGGGTTCGAGATCATCGAAGACTGGCGCCCGAAGGGCAAAATCACGGCGCTTTTCCTGATCGCAAAGAAGCCAAGCGCGTAAGGCTTGCAGACTCGCCCGCTTTCCCCTATATCCCTTTTCAACAGCGGCGCTTCGGCCTCCACCCCCGAAGCTCCACCGGATAAATCCGACGGGCCCGCTGGCCCGTTTTTTTGTTTTGGAGATACGTGTGAGCAACCTTGTTGCAAAATCCGCGATTGACCGTCGTCTGGCTGAAATTGTCGGCCCCGTGATTGAAGACATGGGGTTCGAGCTGGTGCGTCTGCGTCTGATGGGCGGCAATACGCCCACGCTGCAGATCATGGCCGAGCGTCCGGAAGGCGGGATTGAAGTTGATGACTGCGCCCAGATCTCGACCGCGATTAGCGCGATCCTGGATGTCGAAGACCCGATCGAAGACAACTATACGCTTGAGGTCGGCTCGCCCGGCATCGACCGTCCGCTGACCCGTCTGAAGGATTTCGACGTGTGGTCGGGCTATGTCGCCAAGATCGAAACGTCTGAACTGATCGACGGGCGCAAGCGCTTCAAGGGCAACCTTGCAGGCGTTGAAGGAAACGAGGTTCTGATCGAAATCGAGAACCAGGGCGAAGAGGTCACCATTGGCCTCGATTATGATTGGCTGGCGGATGCCAAGCTGGTCTTGACCGACGAACTGATCCGCGAGGCGCTGCGTCAGCGCAAGGATGCGGGCCAGATCGACGAAGCCCAATTTGACGAAATTCAAGAAATCACCGGTTCCGAGGAGGACTGAGAATGGCAATTACCTCTGCTAACCAGCTTGAGCTTCTGCAAACCGCCGAGGCCGTCGCCCGCGAAAAGATGATCGACCCTGCGCTGGTCATCGAAGCGATGGAAGAAAGCCTGGCCCGTGCAGCCAAGTCGCGCTACGGCGCGGAAATGGACATTCGCGTGACCATCGACCGCAAGACCGGTCGCGCCACCTTCACCCGCGTGCGTACCGTCGTCGCCGATGAAGATCTGGAAAACTATCAGGCCGAGTTCACCGTTGAGCAGGCCAAACAGTACATGGAAAACCCCGAAGTGGGCGACGTGTACTCGGAAGAAGTTCCGCCGGTCGAAATGGGCCGTATTGCTGCCCAGTCCGCCAAGCAGGTTATCTTGCAGAAGGTGCGTGAAGCTGAACGTGATCGTCAGTACGAAGAGTTCAAAGATCGTGCCGGCACCATCATCAACGGTCAGGTTAAGCGCGAAGAATACGGCAACGTCATCGTGGACGTGGGTGCTGGCGAAGCGATCCTGCGCCGCAACGAAAAAATCGGCCGCGAAAGCTATCGCCCGAACGACCGCATTCGTTGCTACATCAAGGATGTGCGCCGCGAAGCCCGTGGCCCGCAGATTTTCCTGTCGCGCACCGCGCCTGAGTTCATGGCCGAGCTGTTCAAGATGGAAGTTCCGGAAATCTATGACGGCATCATCGAGATCAAGGCCGTGGCCCGTGACCCCGGTTCGCGCGCGAAGATTGCCGTGATCTCGTATGACGGCTCGATTGACCCGGTTGGCGCCTGTGTTGGTATGCGTGGTTCGCGCGTGCAGGCTGTTGTGAACGAGCTTCAGGGCGAGAAGATCGACATCATTCCGTGGAACGAAGATCAGCCGACCTTCCTTGTGAACGCGCTTCAGCCTGCTGAAGTGTCCAAGGTTGTTCTGGATGAAGAAGCCGGCAAGATCGAAGTGGTTGTACCTGACGAACAGCTGTCGCTGGCCATTGGTCGTCGCGGTCAGAACGTGCGTCTGGCATCGCAGCTGACCAACCTTGATATCGACATCATGACCGAGGCGGAAGAAAGCGAACGTCGCCAGAAAGAATTCGCTGTGCGCACCGCTTTGTTCATGGAGACCCTTGATCTGGACGAGTTCTTCGCCCAGCTATTGGTCTCGGAAGGCTTCACCAACTTGGAAGAAGTCGCCTATGTCGAGGTGGACGAACTGCTGGTCATCGACGGTGTTGACGAAGGCACCGCCAACGAACTGCAGACCCGCGCCCGCGAATATCTGGAAGCTCAGGCCGCCAAGGCGCTGGAAAACGCCCGCGCAATGGGTGTTGAAGACAGCCTGATCGCGTTCGAAGGTCTGACCGCTCAGATGGTCGAAGCCTTGGCCGAAGACGGCGTGAAATCGCTGGAAGACTTCGCAACCTGCGCTGACTGGGAACTGGCCGGTGGCTGGACCACCGTGGACGGCGAACGCATCAAGGACGACGGTTCGCTTGAGAAGTTCGGCATCTCGCTGGAAGAAGCTCAGGACATGGTCATGACGGCCCGTATCCTTCTGGGCTGGGTCGATCCGGCTGAACTGGAAGCGGAAGCTGCTGAAGGTGAAGAAGCTGAAGCCGCTGAAGAAGAGGCCGAGGCCTGATCTCAGGTCTGGAAAGGCAACGCATGACGCGTGGTGGACATAAAAAGCGGCCTGAAGAGCCCGAACGGCGCTGCATCGCAACCGGAGAGACTCAGCCAAAGGCTGGGTTGATCCGCTTCGTGGTGGGGCCGGATGACATGGTGGTGCCTGACCTGTTGGGCAAGCTGCCGGGTCGTGGGATCTATGTCGCTGCCAACCGTGCGGCGATTGCCACGGCGATCAAGAAAGGCCTGTTTTCGCGCGCTGCGCGCAAGCAGGTCACCGTACCAGACGGGTTGCTCGATCTGCTCGAGCGTAGCTATGCAGATCGGGTGACGCATCTGATCGCGATGGCGCGCAAAGCGGGTCAAGCGGTCGCCGGGTATGAGAAAGTTAAAGACTGGCTGATGAAAGATCAGGCGTATGTCCTGATCCAGGCCTCGGACGGGTCCGAGCGCGGCAAGTCGAAACTCAGACCGCCCCGTGAAGAGGGACGGTTTATCGAATGTCTGACCGGCGACGAGCTGGGTTTGGCGTTTGGACGTGAAAATGTGATACATGGCGCGCTATCGTCTGGCGGTTTGGCCTCTCGTGTTGTAGAGGAAGCCCAGAAACTGACAGCGATGCGTGTTGTGCAAGACAACGACGGCGGGAAGGCTCGCCGGAAAGGTACGAAGACCAGATGAGCGATAATGACGGCAAAAAGACCCTTGGCCTGCGCGGAAGCCGCCCAGGTCAGGTGAAGCAAAGCTTCAGCCACGGGCGCACCAAGAACGTCGTGGTCGAAACGAAACGCAAGCGCGTTGTCGTGCCCAAGCCGGGTGCGGCAGTTGGTGGTTCGGGCAAGACGCCCGCAGGTGGGGATCCGCGCAAGCGCCCCGCTGGCATTTCGGATGCCGAAATGGAACGCCGCATGAAGGCGCTTCAGGCAGCCAAGGCCCGTGAAGCCGAGGAAGCCGAAAAGCGTGCAGCCGAAGAAAAGGCCCGCGAGGAAGAGCGTAAGCGTCGTCGCGAAGAAGCCGAAGCCAAGGAACGCGCCGAGCGCGAGCGCGAAGAAGCGCTGAAAGCCAAGGCCGAAGAAGAAGCCCGCAAGAAGCGTGAAGCTGAAGAAGCCAAGACCCGTGCAAAAGCGGCTCCTGCTCCGGCAGCGGATCCGGCAGCGGCTCAGGCCGCTGAACAGCGTGGCCCCGGCAAAACGTCGTCCGCTCCGCGCAAGAAAGACGATCGTGGTGGTGCCAATGACCGCCAGAACCGTGGCAAAGGCCGCGATGATGGTCGCCGTTCGGGCAAGCTGACAGTGAACCAGGCGATGCGTGGTGGCGACGGCCGCCAGCGCTCGGTCGCGTCGATGCGTCGTAAGCAGGAACGTGCACGTCAGAAAGCCATGGGTGAATCGGTCGAGCGGGAAAAGGTAATCCGCGACGTTCAGGTGCCCGAGGCAATCATCGTGTCTGAACTGGCCAACCGTATGGCCGAACGTGTTGCTGACGTCGTGAAATCGCTCATGAAAATGGGCATGATGGTCACACAGAACCAAGCCATCGACGCTGACACTGCTGAGCTGATCATCGAAGAATTCGGTCACAAGATCGTTCGCGTCTCGGATGCTGACGTTGAAGACGTGATCGATAGCGTAGAAGACAAAGAGGAAGACCTGGAAGATCGCGCCCCGATCATCACGATCATGGGCCACGTTGACCACGGTAAAACCTCGCTTCTGGATGCGATCCGCGATGCAAAAGTGACCGCTGGCGAAGCTGGCGGCATCACGCAGCACATCGGCGCCTATCAGGTAACCACCGACAGCGGCACAACGCTGAGCTTCTTGGATACACCCGGCCACGCCGCGTTTACCTCGATGCGTGCCCGTGGTGCGCAGGTGACGGACATCGTTGTTCTGGTTGTGGCTGCTGACGACAGCGTCATGCCGCAGACCATCGAAGCCATCAACCACGCGAAAGCGGCTGGTGTTCCGATGATCGTTGCGATCAACAAATGCGACAAGCCGACCGCGAACCCCGATCAGGTCCGCGCCGAGCTGCTTCAGCATGAAGTGATCGTCGAGAAGATGTCAGGTGACGTGCAGGATGTTGAAGTGTCCGCCATCACTGGTGCTGGTCTGGATGAACTGCTGGAAGCCAT
>CALJDH010000020.1 GCA_938023895.1 uncultured Aliiroseovarius sp. | reverse complement strand
AGTGTTCCATGTGAACTTCTTTGCCTCGGTTGTACTGGCCCGTGGCCTGCGCGAGGAATTGGCCGCTGCCAAGGGGGCCGTGGTCAACGTGACCTCAATCGCGGGCTCTCGCGTCCACCCGTTTGCTGGTGCGGCCTATGCGACCTCGAAAGCGGCGCTTGCCGCACTTACGCGTGAAATGGCGCATGATTTCGGTCCGATGGGTGTGCGCGTCAACGCCATCGCTCCGGGCGAGGTTGAAACTGCGATCCTTTCGCCGGGCACCGAAAAGATTGTCGAGAAACTGCCGCTGCAACGTCTTGGCCAGCCCGAGGAAGTCGCCTCTGCAATCTATTTCCTGTGTTCGGAGGAAAGTTCGTATATCTCGGGTGCCGAGATCGAGGTGAACGGCGCGCAGCACGTGTAAGCGTGGCGCGACGAGCGCTTTTGATCAGTCCAGCCCGGCGATGATCGCCCGCAACGTCTCGATCCCATCGCCTTTTTCAGACGAAGTTAGCACCAGTTCCGGATAGGCCGCTGGATGCTTGGACAGCGCTTTGCGTACCTGATCCAGAACCTTAGCGCGGTCCTTTTCCTTGACCTTATCTGCCTTGGTCATCACCACCTGAAAAGTTACGGCGGATTTGTCCAGAAGGGTCATGATCTCGTCATCGACCTTCTTCACACCATGACGCGAGTCGATCAGGACGAAGGCCCGGCGTAGGTTCTGACGGCCCGACAGATAGTTCTTCAAAAGCCGCTGCCATTTCTCAACAATCTTTATTGGCGCGTTCGCGTAGCCGTACCCCGGAAGGTCGACCAGATAGGGGCCGCCGGTGGTGGTGAAGAAGTTGATTTCCTGCGTGCGCCCCGGTGTGTTCGACGCGCGGGCCAGCTTGACGCGTCCAGTCAACGCATTGATCAGGCTGGATTTCCCAACATTTGAGCGCCCGGCAAAGCACACCTCGATCCGGTCAGGCGCGGGCAATCCGTCCATCGCGACGACGCCTTTCAGAAAGTCGGTCGCGCCGGCAAACAACAGGCGGCCTTTTTCTTTCGATGCCTGATCTGGCTCTTCTGCCATGGGGAATGGAAGCATGGTCATCCGATTACCTCTACCGGTTCTTCGCGTACGATCACTCCAGGTTTGGTCACCACAGCATAGACGCCGCAATCTTGGTGTCCCCAGTTCTGGTTTAGCACGCCCAGCGTATCCGCGTCGCGTTCGCCCGTACGTGTGCTGGCGGTCGTCGCCATGCAGCGCGTGATGTGTTCGCGGATCTCGAATTCAGCCTCGCCAATGCGCAGACGCTTGCCAATCCAATTGCGTTCTTCCCACGGAGCGAAGCCGTCCAAAAGGACATTCCCACGCCAACGCTGCGGCGAGATTTCGCGGCCCAGCTTTTCTTCCACCGCGCGGTGCGAGGCGAGGTTGATGAAGGAGATGCTCTCGAAATCCGTGTCGGTCATCCCGCGCCCAACGTTCACCAGACGCTCGGGCTGTGCCCGGTCGGTCGGCGACAATGGTTTGACCCAATTTAAAAATCTCGCGTGATCTTCCGCGCGATCCGGGTTGATCGTGATGCCGGGTTGCGACGGATGGGTCAGCGTGACCGTGTTCGTCACCTCGTCGGTGACAGCGGAAATTGCCATCAGCTTGGGCGCCTTGGACCCGCGCGAGAAATTCGTGCAGGGGACCCAGCTTTTTCCATCCTCCAGCTTGGCGGCTTCATGCGCAACGGCCCAATTGCGATCGAAGGGCAAGCAGCACCCCTCGGTCACTGGGACGCGCAGCAATTCCTCGCGTCCATGCGACTTGATCGGGTGCCGCCAGATGCCAGCGACAACCCCGGTCATTTCGCGTCTTTCGGGCGCTTCTTGAAGCTTTTCAATACGTTGCCCAACACATCAGGCTTGTGCCCATGGCTGCGCATGATCGTGTATTGCTGGATGAAAGTGATGGTGTTGTTCGCGATCCAGTAGATCACCAGACCCGACGCAAACGTACCCAGCATGAACATGAAGACCCATGGCATCCAGGCAAAGATCATTGCCTGTGTCGGATCGGTGGGGGCCGGGTTCAGCTTTTGCTGCAGCCACATCGAGATACCCAGGATGATCGGCAGAACGCCCAGCGAGATAATGGCCAGCAGGCTGTCCGGGCTTGGCGTTGCGTAGGGCAGCAGGCCGAACAGGTTCAGGATCGAGCTGGGGTCCGGAGCCGAAAGGTCTTTGATCCAGCCTATCCACGGTGCGTGGCGCAGTTCCAGCGTGACGAAGATCACCTTGTAGAGCGAGAAGAAGATTGGGATCTGCAGAAGGATCGGCAAGCAGCCCGAGGCCGGGTTAACCTTTTCCTTCTTGTACAGTTCCATCATCTCTTGCTGAACCTTCTGGCGGTCATCGCCAGCGCGCTCCTTGATCTTCTCCATTTCGGGCTGAAGCTCTTTCATCTTCGCCATCGAGACGTAGGATTTATAAGCCAGCGGGAACAGGATTGCCTTGATGATGATGGTCAGGCCGATGATCGCCCAGCCCATGTTACCGATCAGTGCATTCAACCAGTGCAGAACCGCAAAGATCGGCTTGGTCAGGAAGAAGAACCACCCCCAATCGATCGAGTCGATGAATTTGTCGATGCCCATGTTCTTTTCGTAGGCGCGGATGGTTTCCCATTCCTTGGCACCCGCAAAGAAATGCGTTGTTGCGCTGGCGGTCGCGCCGGGGGCAACGTCTTGCGCGCGGAGGCGGAATTGGGCCTGATAGATGTCAGCTTTGTCGGCATAGCGCACGAC
>CALJDH010000019.1 GCA_938023895.1 uncultured Aliiroseovarius sp. | reverse complement strand
TTTTCAGCCAAGGGTCTTTGGGAAGGCACTTCGCCACGTGTTGAATTACAAGCGCTTCCATCTCATGAATTTCACCATCTGCTTCAGCAATTTCCCGCAGGAGGGCAATAACCTTCTCTCTCACCTTCTTGTGGTTGCAGTCTTTGCTGTTCTTTGTGAATTCCCGCAGTCCTTCGGTTAGTTGCTCTAAGCTCAGTTCGTTGGACTTGGCACTGATTTGCGCCATAGCTGGTGTGATGAATGCTTCGTCGTAACCCCAATCATCGACAAAGTAGGATGAGATCACTTCTAGTTCCTCTTGAACCACTTCTCCATCGGCAGCGGCCACCTTCAAAGCAAGAGGTGCAATCAAATCAAATAGACCCACCGCGAGTATGTCGAGCGGAGTGTTGATGAATTTGGGGATCACATCGACACGGTCATCGCCGAAGCCCTTCATTACTTTCATGACGCCGTAGTACGCCCCTCCAGTGGCGACACTTGCGGCGACAACCCATCCAATCGGCGTCACTGCAGTAGCGGCTCCAAACAACCCGAGGAACCCGCTTGATGTACCCGCGAAGAAGGTTGACGCTACAGCTGCTGACTTGGCAACCTGCGCTCCGGTGACAGCCATTCCTACCACGTCCCAGAACTCCCTCACGCGATTTCTGAGGGTTAGAGTGGTGAAAGCCCCTTCTCCGATTTCCAGTCTCGCCTTGAAGCGGAGGGGATCTGCCACAACGCGTTTAACATCTTCTAGCTGGGAACCAAAACCCGCGTCCTCCATCATGCGGGTCTCTCACCAACCAGCGGGTCAAAGGTCGCAATAGCTTCTCGAATTTTGCCTTCCAATGCGGCGTTTTCGAAATCAGCCTTCGTGCCCAGAATAAGACCTAGGGCGGCCAACAAGGGTGTGACGATGGGCCCGAGGACAAGTCCAATGATAGGTACGCTTGCTATTAGCACTCCAGCCATTGCACCGAAAATCAACCCGAAAGAGGCATTCGGGAACTTCGCCATGATCTTAAGAACCAGTTCAATGATCTTCTGACCAACTTTGATTACGGCTGAACCGACCTTAATCACACCAGTCGCCATTTTTTCTAAAAGAACCTTCGCGTCGGCAGAAATGGAAAGGTTCTCGATCTGTTGGCGTAGTTCTTTTTTGGAGAACGTCAGAGATTTAAAATCTTCCAGATAACTTGCAGAGATCTGAGAGACCTCCAGTGTGTGTGTTTCACCGGTCTCTGGATTGGTGCCAATAGCTTTCATTCCGTTTTCCCTAAATGCAATCTGCTCAAACTCTAATCTATCTACTCTAAGTTGCAATGTTCTGCGTAGTTTTGAAGCGGTTAGCTAGTTTTTTGTGTGGCTGCCGGAAAGATCACCGAAATATTTCCGTCAAAGCCAAGCCAGAAACCCCCGCGTAGCAACGCCCTGTTTGGTGCTCGATGGGAAGTGAGAAAGTCCACGTATCTAAAACGAAGACCATCCAATGAAAGGAGATTGATATGCTGGAGACCTTCGTCACATGGGCTGCTGTCGCGAGCCTGCTGAGATTCACGCTGGACCTGCGGAAAACTGGGTTAAAACGCCTGATCGGAGCCCTCCCTGCTTCGTGGGTGCAAATCGGGTTATGTGTCCTCTGTCTTTGGGGGATCGGACGTGTCGATTGATCCTGAGAGCCTCGAAGCGGGAATGATCGTCACCAAACTGGCCTTTGACGACATCCCCGAACACAACTTTCAGATCGATGACGTCCACGACGGCTGCATCGGTGGCTTCTCTCTGAACGGCCCCCTCAAAGGGGAATAAGGCGAGCCCTCGATCGATATGATCAAACTGATCGTGGCCGAGTAGCGGCAATGATGCCCAGCATCCCAGCCACACACTGAAATCAAACAATAATTCTAAAACCAAGAGGAACGGGGCATTCCCGCGAATGGTTTCCCTTTGCTCAACAAAGTCAACTATGAAGCCACCGTCTCGAGCGTCAGGCGGGGTATTCTGGAAGCGCCCAGAGTGACCCAGAGTGAGACGGATGCAGTCGGTTTGGAGCGGTATTGCATCGGATCCACACAGGACGCCCTGAAGCGTCTCCGAGACAATCTGGGGGGGCTATCAAGGCGATTTGCGAAAGGTGGCCTTCAGGAACGCGCAGTCTGCGCCCGATATCCCGGAGATCGGGGAACTGGCGACCCTGTACCTCAGGAAACGTGCCGGGGAGTTGCGTCCGGGAGGCTTCAAGAGTGTCCGCTATTCGGCCGGGCTGTTCTCGTCGAAATACGGCGAGCTTCCGATCTGCGCAAGTGACCGGAAAGCGGGTCGCGAGTTCCTGTCACTTCTTCCCGAGCTCTCCACGGTGATCGGAAAGTCTCACTCCAAGCGCGGTCTGGGGATGGACGCGTTAATAGCCTTCTCGAAAGGGCGTCGAGACAAGATCTGCGTCAGAACCCAGAAGCGGATCTGGTCTCAAGTGAACCACTTTCTGGATTGGACTGTCTAAGAAGGGCATCTCGAACAGAACCCTTTCAAGACTGTTCTCCTAGATAGGATGGTCCAACCCGCTTCCTACGCCGTTCCAACGGACAAAGAGGTTCTGCGATTGCTCCAAATCGAAAAACAGCCTTTCAAAGACGTAATGATCTTCTGCCTTCTGACCGGTATGAGGGCAGGAGAAGCTGCGGGGCTTCTGCGGGAGGATCTCGTCCAGAAGGGAAATCTGGGCACCTTCGCTCACGTTCGACCAAACGCGATCCGTGAACTGAAGACCGATGCATCGGAACGTCAGGTGCCGTTGCACTCTGAACTAGTTACTCGACTGGCCTATCTCCCTGACCGTGGCCCGCTCTTTCCCGGCCTGACCGTCAGCAAAGTGACGAAAACCTTTACAAAGCTACGAAACGTGCTGTCACTGGAACGACTCCAACTGGTGTTCCACAGCACTCGAAAGTGGTTCATCACTCAATGCGAAGGAACGGGTGCCCCGGAACACTTCACGGCATCGCTGGTCGGCTACAAGTCCGCACGATCAGAGAACAAGCTGACCTACGGTGTCCACTCGGCCGGGATCTATGACGAGCAGAAGCGATCCATCGTGGATCAGATCAGGTTGCCGTCGAGGTGCTCGAGATGAGCCAGATACCAGACATTGAAGAGTTCGAGGAAAGGGCCGCTATTCAACAGTATGAAGGCGGCCTTTCTCGTTCCAGAGCAGAAGATCTGGCCGCACAGGCTCAAGGCTTCAAGAACGCATCTGCGTACTGGCAGTGGCTCGCTGACTACGTCGTGAAACGACGACTACGCTAATCCCTCCCTCGGTGGCTTTTGTGGTTGCCGGGGGTGCGTTTCGCTTTCTTTTCTTCTGAAGGTGCTAAGGGCGGGGTGCGGTCATACACTGCAGTGTCGACTAAGGACTGCTTTGCTGGATGTTCAGCAAACTGCATCGGCTTTGCCTTGATCACTATTCAGTGTATTAGGCACCAAAGAAATCCACAAAGGCTCTACCGTTGCTCGACCTTCAAGATATCCGCTCCGTTCTTTCAAATGCCTATGATCTGACGCCTTCGCCTGAATTGGCTGGCGAAATGCAGGATATCTATGCGCGGATGGACCGCGTGGTGACGCCACCGGACTTCGCGATCTATGCGCCCTATATCAAAGCGATCAATGCGCTGAAGAAAGAGCGCAATGCGGTCATTTTGGGCCACAACTACATGACGCCCGAGATCTTCCACGGCGTGTCGGATTTCGTGGGTGACAGCCTGCAGCTGGCGATGAAAGCCAGCGAGGTCGAGGCAGACGTCATCGTTCAGGCCGGTGTGCATTTCATGGCCGAAACCTCGAAAATCCTGAGCCCCGAGAAGACGGTCCTGATGCCGGACATGGAGGCAGGCTGTTCGCTGGCAGAAAGCATCACAGCCGACGGCATTGAAGAGATGCGCGCCAAATACCCCGGCGCCCCGGTCGTGTCCTACGTGAACACCACAGCCGAAGTAAAAGCGGCCTCGGACATCTGCTGCACCTCGTCGAACGCGGTTCAGATCGTGAACGCGATGGAGAGCGACACCGTCATCATGACGCCCGACCAATATCTGGCGCAGAACGTTGCGAACGAGGCCGACAAGAACGTTGTCTATTGGCCCGGCTCGTGCATCGTGCATGAACAATACACGGCAAAAGACCTGCGCGACTTCCGCGAATGGAACCCTGGCACCCGCCTGATCGCGCACCCAGAATGCCCACCCGATGTGGTCGCCGAGGCTGATTTCTCGGGCTCGACCAGCGGCATCCTGAAATACGTGACGGATGAGAAGCCGGAAAAGGCGATGCTGATCACCGAATGTTCGATGGCCTCGAACATCGCCGATGAACTGCCCGAGGTCGATTTTGTCGGTCCCTGCAACATGTGCCCCTACATGAAGAAGATCACGCTGGAAAAGATCCTCTATGTCCTGCACACGATGGAAGGTCAGGTCGAGGTTGATCCCGCCGTGGCCGAGAAAGCCCGCCATTCCGTGCAGGCCATGATCGATCTGTCGAAGAAGCTGGGTCTCTGATCTGACATGAAAACCCTCACCACCGATCGCGTTATCATCGTGGGCGCCGGTCTCGGCGCCCTGTATGCTGCGTTGAAACTGGCGCCGCATCCGTTGGTGATGATTTCGCCTGAAACCTTGGGCGAAGGCGCTAGCTCGGCTTGGGCGCAGGGTGGTGTGGCTGCGGCAATGGATGCGGCAGACAGCCCGGAAAACCATGCCAACGACACCGTGAACGCAGGTGCGGGGACGGTTGATCCGAAGGTGGCGGACCTCGTCACGCGCGAGGCACGCGACTACATCCTAGACCTGACGACATTGGGCACGCCTTTCGACCGGACCGAAGACGGCGACTATGTGCTATCGCGCGAAGCGGCACATAGTTTTGCCCGCGTGGTCCGGGTGAAAGGGGATCAGGCGGGCGCGCAGATCATGGCCGCACTGATCGAACAGGTGCGCGAAACGCCGTCGATCCAGGTGCTGGAAGGCACAATGGCACTGGACCTTGAGGTTCAGGACGGGCGTGTGACCGGGGTCGCCATTCAAGACGCAAGCGAAGGGCGCTCTGCCCCAGTCATGCTGCGCAGTCCAGCCATCTTGTTGGCAGGCGGTGGCTCGGGCGGGCTTTACGCACTGACCACGAACCCACCCCGCATTCGCGGGCAGGTCATCGGCATGGCCGCGCGCGCGGGCGCGTTGATTGCCGACGCCGAATTTGTCCAGTTTCATCCCACTGCCATGGATGTGGGCGAGGATCCCGCGCCACTCGCGACCGAAGCCTTGCGCGGTGAAGGGGCGATCCTGATCAACAAGCATGGCAAGCGCTTCATGCAGGCCGTCCATCCGGACGCCGAACTGGCCCCGCGCGACGTTGTGGCCCGCGCGATCTATGCCGAGGTAAAGGCGGGCAATCGCCCCATGCTCGACACACGCGAGGTGCTGGGCGAAGCGATCAAGACGCAATTCCCGTCCGTTGCGGAATACTGCGCCCGGAACGGTATTGATCCGGCGAAAGAGCCGATCCCCGTCGCCCCCGCCGCGCATTACCACATGGGCGGCATTGCCACCGACACCAAGGGATGCGCCAGCATCGGCGGCTTGTGGGTCTGCGGCGAGGCATCCTCGACCGGGCTGCACGGCGCAAACCGATTGGCTTCGAACGGGTTGCTTGAGGCCCTCGTCTATGCCCGCATCTGTGCCGAAGGTATTGCCGAAACGTTGACATCGCATAAAGACGCCCCAGTGCTTGAACTTACCTTCGATGACGGCGGCGCACGCCCTGCCCCAGACGCGGTGAAGAAGCTACGCGAGACCATGACCCAGCTGGTCGGCGTGGTCCGGGATCGCGAGGGGCTGACCAAGGCGCTTCAAACCATCGCCACGCTGGAACAGGCACATGGGCACAGCCCGTCCTTCTTGAACATGTGCGCCACGGCCACTCTGATTGCCGCCGGCGCGCTGGTGCGCGAAGAAAGCCGCGGCGCGCATGAACGGTCCGACTTCCCCGCACCTGCCCCGGGTCCGGGCACACGATCCGAAATGTATCTTTCCGATGCGCTCGCAATCCGCGCGCAAGCTTGTAAGGAGCTGTCATGAGTTTCTCATCCGTCCCCGACCTTGTCCTTGAACCGATGATCCGCAACGCGTTGATGGAGGATTTGGGCAGCTATGGCGACGTGACCACCCGCGCGGTGATCCCGGCGGACACCACTTATGACGCCCGCCTGAATGCGCGCGAAGATGCCGTTGTCTCGGGCATGCAGGTCGCTGAAATTGCATTCCGGCTGGTCGACCCGACCCTTCAGGTCATCACCCATATCGCGGATGGCCAGACCTGCCAGAAGGGCGACACGCTGATGACCATCACTGGATCGGCCGCATCGATCCTGTCTGGCGAACGCGTGGCGCTGAATTTCGCCGGCCGCCTGACCGGCATTGCCACCAAAACCGCAGGTTTCGTGGCCGAGACCAAAGGCACCGATGCGCGCGTAACTTGCACGCGCAAAACAACACCGGGCCTGCGTCTGGTCGAAAAGCTGGCCGTGCTTCATGGTGGTGGGTTCAACCACCGCTATTCGTTGTCGGACGCCATCCTGATCAAGGATAACCACATCGCGGCCGCGGGCGGCGTGCGGCAGGTTCTCGAAGCCACCAAGGCGCATGCCAGCCACATGATGGCGGTCGAGATCGAAGTGGACCGGCTGGACCAACTGGCCGAGGTACTTGAGGTCGGCGGCGCGTCGGTCGTGCTCTTGGATAACATGGACAATGACATGCTGCGCCAAGCCGTCGCGATGGTGGATGGCCGCATGAAGACCGAAGCCTCGGGCAACGTGACACTGGATCGGATCGCATCAATTGCGGCGACCGGCGTAGACTACATTTCCTCTGGCGCCTTGACACATTCAGCGAAAACAATCGATCTCGGGTTGGACTTCTAACGCCGTTCAACGCTTACCCCAACAACCCTCAACGTCTATCGGTGCAATCCCGCACCGTTCACGACAGTAGAAAACCTTTGAAAACAGACTGGTACGCCCCATGAAGATGCGCGACACATTCCTTAAGCCAATGCATCCTGAAGGGCGCAAGTTCGTTGCGATTTTCGCTGCAATCACGATCGTCCTTTTTCTAATCTGGTCCGTATTAGGGTGGATTGGAATAGGCCTGACGATTTGGTGCTACTACTTTTTTCGGGATCCCGTACGCGTCACCCCCGCCCGAGACGGGCTGATTGTTAGCCCTGCAGATGGCGTCGTTTCGCTTATAGAGAAGGCTGTCCCACCAGCCGAACTTGGTATGAGCGACATGGCCCTGACACGCGTCAGCGTGTTTATGAGTGTCTTCAACTGCCATGTGAACCGTGCGCCCATAGCCGGTCAAATCGCAGCAATTGCTTATCGTCCGGGCAAGTTTTTCAATGCGTCGCTGGACAAAGCCAGCGCTGACAACGAGCGCAACAGCCTGTGCATTGAGATGCCCGATGGCCGCCAAATTGCCGTGGTGCAAATTGCAGGACTGGTTGCGCGACGGATCGTGTGCTTCACAAAGACTGGCGACACCTTACGAACCGGAGAGCGGTTCGGTCTGATCCGCTTTGGCTCGCGGTTAGATGTCTATTTGCCTGATGGTGTGGAACCAATGGTTAACCTGGGACAAACCATGATCGCAGGTGAGACCGTTCTAGCTGATCTTACCGCTACTGAATCCGCGCGTATGGCCGTGGCGGATTGACCAATGGCTGAACCCTTGGATAGTGAAACGCAATCAGATATCCGCTTGATCTATCTGCTGCCCAATATGATCACCATCGCCGCAATCTGTGCAGGACTTACTGCGATACGATTTGGCTATGAGGGCAACTTTGAAATGGCTGCTCGCCTTGTTTTGGCGGCCTGTGTCCTTGATGGTCTCGACGGTCGGGTGGCGCGTCTATTGAAACGGTCAACAGCCGTTGGAGCTGAGCTCGATTCACTGGCCGATTTTGTTAATTTTGGCGTTGCTCCGGTGCTGATTTTGCACAGCTGGGCCTTTCAGGACTTTCGAAACGCTGGTTGGATCGCCGTTTTGTTCTATGCAGTTTGCTGTGTTTTGCGCCTTGCTCGTTTCAATGTCAGCGGTCGCTTGGATACGGGCACCACGCCTTCCGAGTTCTTTGTGGGTGTACCCTCACCTGCTGGGGCGGTCCTGGTTATGTTGCCGATGATCGCCTCGTTTGCAGCTTCAGATATGCCACTGCCCCACTCGACCGTCACCGCTTTATATATCTGCTTGATAGGTTTGCTGATGATCAGCCGAATCCCGACCTACTCATTTAAGAACATCACTTTGGATCGCACCAACGCCAAGTTTTTCCTGTTGGGAGCCGCGATTTTGGTCGCAGCCCTGCTGACCTACCTATGGGCCACACTGACATTCCTTACCTTGGTTTACGCAGTGTGCCTTGCTTGGGCATACGGCTCTTCACGAAAAACAAAACCACTCGGAGGATAGCGTCTTGGAACCTAGTTCCGTCAAAACCTCATACGCCCGCTGGGCGCCGGTCTACGACAGAACATTTGGGGTCATTACGAATGTTGGACGCCGAACAGCAGTCGACTACATTAACGAACAGGATGCCGAAAAGATTCTTGAGGTTGGTGTTGGAACGGGTCTCGCGTTGCCTAACTATCGCTCAGACCTGAAGGTGACGGGCATTGATTTCAGCGAAGATATGTTGGCCAAGGCGCGGGCCAAGGTCAAAAATCTGGATTTGAATCATGTGCAAAACCTGAGGCAGATGGATGCACGCAATCTCGATTTTCCCGATGCATTGTTTGATGCCGTCGCCGCGATGCACATCATATCAGTCGTACCAGAACCCGAGCGCGTCATGGCTGAGATGGTGCGTGTCTGCAAACCAGGCGGCTGTATCGTGATCACCAATCACTTCGCCAGAGAAACCGGTTTGCTCGCTCGGATCGAACGGTTAGCCGCACCATTTGCCAATCTTCTTGGCTGGCATTCGGATTTTGAAATCACCACGGTTCTCGGGCAACCCGAGCTTACGGTGATCGAGAAGAAATCGCTGCCACCGATGGGAATGATGACATTTTTGGTGCTGAAAAAATTGAATAGTTGATCTTTACACCAGACACATTGCAAACGAGTTCGCATGCCAAGCGCACGGCAGCCATAGTAGCGACGGTCGTCAAAGTCCGGTTAGGGCCGAAACCGGTCTATGTCACCAAGGGCTAGATGGGCACATTGCAGTGTCGGATCTGAGATGCTCGCGCTCCGTAGCTCTACGCCCTCGAAGTCCCCACCCGAGAAGAGCTCTGGGCCTTCGTCAAGGCCTCCCCGCGAGCGGCTTGGGAAAAGGTCTGGGAATTGACCCCGCCCTTGGAGGAGATCCGCTTGGTTGATCTTCCTGACTTGTCTAACCCAACTTAATGGGAAAAGGCAGGTGGTCTCTGGGAGGGCATCCGGGAACGCTCCTCGTCGGCGGTTGAGGGTGACGGGGCCCGTCGGTCGGGCTAGGGCTGAGCCACAGGCTCCTCAGAGTAGATCAAAGTCCACCCCTTTAGCCCAGCGCTCCCAATCATCCCGCTTGTTGTCCGCCTGCGTCCCGAATTGGAGATGATCGGGGTTCATACAGAGGCGGTTATGGCAGCGATTGCGGACCACCGTAGCCTCGTCCACGACAGCCCTTTCAAGGACGCAGAGGATGAAGCGGTAGGCCCTGATCTGCCGACCTCGAAACCGGACCTTTCTGGGGGCGACTGTGCCCGTCACCTTGCAGCCGTTCCGGTCAGTACTGGTTTCTGCAAGGAGTGAGAGGGCCCGTTGCCGGGCCTCCTCGTAGTGGTTTTCCATGATGTCCCGAAGCCAGACTTCACTTTCATCTTCGTAGACTATCGGGACTTGGTGCATCGGGGTCTTCAATACAGATCTCCTTCAGCCACTGGCTGCACCTCGATCTTCGAGAACTCTTCATCCAGTAGCGGTGCGGGAGCTGCTTTCTCGAAGTGCTCTCCCAGACGTTGCTTGTTGCGCGCGGGACCGTGGATGAAGCCATTTCCCACCCAGTAACCATCCTGAACCCAGATCGCGCGCGAGTATGCGCATCCATTCCACTTCGCTTTGGCCTTTTGCCATCCCAGACTAGGGAGTAGGTGCTTCGTGGCGTTGGGATTTGAACCCAAGTCTTCTCGTACGATCCTGGCGATCTCCATTTCAGGAACAGCACGCATTTTCTTCTCATTGAGGTAATCTCGGAGCAGGCTCTTCACCGTCATTTCCAATGCTCCCTGCACCCTCGCCATCAACGGTGTGGAATCTTCCACCACGTTCAAAGTCTTTGCGGAGAAGCCCTTTGAGAGTTTGCGATGCATCAAATCTTTGTACAGCGCCACTATGAACGCATCATCTGTCATCGAAGTGCGCAGCCTTCCAACGAGCGAGGCGAATTCTGAGGCCTTTGGGCCAGCAGCATGCCCTTCATGATCGACCTCAATGAGGTAGCAGCGCCGGTCTCGGGGCTCAATCCAGAGCGGTAGGTGGTCGGAGGTGAAAAGGAAGCAGCAGGCTTGTTGTATCAGTTCCGCTTCCGCTCCTTTCCGTTCTGAGAGGGTCTCAGTTTCCGTGATACAGGTCTTCAGGGCATTGCTCTGAGACGAGTCTTGCCGGAGGTTCAACTCTTCCGAGATAACCAGCTTGCTGGTCAGTACCGGCATATTGAATCGTGAAGTCAGCTTATCCACGTTGTTCTAAGTTACTGTGTTCTCTGTTCCAATCAGTCGTGCAACCAGTTGACACAGTGTGCTTTTTCCGGACCCCTTGATGTCTGAGTATGGGAAGGGAGCCCACATCGGTTTATCTTCTTCGTTCTGGAGGCTCTAAGCCAGCCAATCCAGAAACTTGATCTGTTCACTCTCTCGTGGAAATAGGATCGTGAAGAACTCATCAACGACATCCAAGCTTACACCGTCTGCAGCTGCTGAGCGGTAGGAGGGAGCTGTCCAGTTGTTGACGGATACCATTCCTAGTTCCCAGACGAACTAGTCTGTGAGCCCCGGCTTGCAAACTGTTGAACCGGACCAGCAGGGTATGGACTGGCCCTGTATGGTGTGCACTGCATCAATCGCTGTTCGATACTTAGCTTCAAGAGTTCAACGTGCGGGAAAGCTTCTGCGAAGCGATCGAGGCAGGCTCTTTGAACGCCATCCTTGGATAGCTTCTTGTCGAGTCTGCAAACGTCTTAGAACTTGCTGTCGCGTCTTACGTACCACAAGCTGATAGCTCGGCACAGTTCCTCGATGTGTTTCTGGTCAGGGTCGGCTTGCCGGAATGGCACTACAGTATTGGTCATATCTGTTCCTTTTCGGACCCTTGATTATGGTTGAGAGGCACCTTCGATTGACCGCCTGTATGAGGCGTCAAACCGTTATCAATTTAGTGCTTATACAGCCGCCTGACGGAATTCGTTTAATATCAATGACTTATAAATTGGGTATTTTGGGCCGTTTTTTGACTATCTGAGAGCACCACCGCTTCATCCTCTGCGTCCTTGAAAGGGCTGTCGTCGACGAGGCTACGGTGGTCCGCCATCGCTGCCATAACCGCCTCTGCATGAACCCCGATCACCTCCAATTCGGGACGCAGGCGGACAACAAGCGGGACGATTGAGAGTACTGGGCTGGCGGGGTGGACTTCGAGTTGCTTTGACGGAGCCTGTGGCTCAGCCCTAGCCCGACCGATTGACCCCGACACCCTCAACACCCCCGGAGCTCAGGCTCTGGGGGACACCGGGGCACAAAGCGGGGCACTTTGCGGCACGATGACAAAAGAGCTGCCGAGGCAGATATCTGAGCTTTTCGAAGGGAAGAACTTGGCTGGGGTGGTAGGATTCGAACCTACGGTACACTGTACCAAAAACAGTTGCCTTACCACTTGGCTACACCCCAACCGTGCGCGATTAACTAGCCAAAGCAGAAACTAGGTGCAACCCTAAAAATCCGGTTCTTGCAGGAAATTTATTAGGCCAGCATATCACAATAATGCTTTGGCTCCGCCCCTACCACGAGAGCGGTTGCGCAGCGCTGTTTCAAAGGCCTCGATCAACAAGGCAGTGTGTGCGGGATCAGTCAGACGGCCCCTTGATCGGGCGCGCTTTGGCCAGAGCATCAAACCCAGCGAGATCACCTAAAAGCGCCGGCATCTGTTCGATGGGAATCATATTTGGGCCATCCGACGGTGCGTTGTCCGGATCTTGATGCGTCTCAATAAAAACGCCAGCAACTCCTACCGCCACCGCAGCCCGCGCCAGTACCGGTGCATAGTCCCGCTGTCCTCCCGAGGATGCGCCCTGGCCGCCAGGCATCTGGACTGCGTGTGTGGCATCCATGATCACCGGATACCCAAGCCCCGCCATCTGCGGCAACCCCCGCATATCAGTTACAAGCGTATTGTAGCCAAAGCTTGTACCCCGCTCAGTCAGCAAGACCTGTTCATTTCCAGATGATGCCAGCTTGTCCGCCACATGTGCCATATCCCACGGCGCAAGAAATTGACCCTTTTTCACATTCACGGGTTTTCCGGTTCGCGCGGCGGCCATCAACAGATCGGTCTGCCGACACAGAAAGGCGGGAATTTGCAACGCATCCGCGATCTCGGCCACGGCGGCGCACTGATCTGGCGAATGTACGTCCGTGATGACCGGAACACCGACAGCGGCCTTTACCGCAGCCAACATCTCGAGCCCGGCGTCCAACCCCGGGCCACGCACCCCCTGCGCGGATGTCCGGTTTGCCTTGTCAAAGGAGGCCTTGAAGACGAATCCCACGCCGGCGTCATCGCAGGCTTGCTTCAACCGTTCAGCTAAAAACAAGGCGTGGTCACACGTTTCCAACTGGCATGGCCCAGCAATCACCGACAAGGGCAGATGGTTGCCGAAGCACACCGGACCGATCGACACCTCGCGCATATCAGGACGAGATCTGTTCGCGCAGGATCGACGCGGTCAGCGACAGCATCAGATAGATTCCTGAGAAGATCAGGAACGCCAGAAGCGTGTTCTCGAACGCTTTGGGATAGGTCGGCTGATCAGGCGCCACGGGACTTACGTTCGTCGACAGATAGCGGGTCTGCTTGTTGGCTTCGATCCGCGCAACTTCAAGCTGCTGCAGCGCCTGCTGCATTAGAAGCGTCCGCGTTTCGAGGTTGGTTTGCGCAATTCGCAACTGTCCACTGATGGACGCCAGAGATCCGTTTTCGCCACCAGCGTTCGTCAGCTTCCCACGAAGCTCGGCGATCAGTGTTTCAAGCCGTGCGACATCCCCTCGCACGCCGTCAACACGGGCCTGGTTCGGGTTTGCATTGTCCAAAAGCTGGTCCAGCCGCAACCGCTTGTCCTGCAACTGCAATTCAAACGTATTGATCTGCGACATCAGGGATGATGCATCCGAGGTCGCATCGAACACACCCATGTCTTCCTGAAGTGCCAGAACGCGGTCCTGCGCGGCGAGCATCTCGGCTTCGGCATCTTCATAGCTGTCCATCGCGCCCTGCATTTGGTCTTCGCGTTTGCGCTGAGTCAGATTGTCGACACGCTCTTCCGCGTAGGCAATCAGAGATTTCGAGTATTGTTCACTAACCTCAGGCGAGGCGGCGATCACCTCCATCTTGATAATGCCTTCGGTCGGATCGAAACCGATCTTTACACGTTTTCGATAGGTCTTATAGGCGGTCTCGTTGCTCGCGTCCTCGTCAAGCCGCTGTACAACATCAATCGACGGGTCGCTAAAATGCGCCTTGAATCCGACGTCTCGGTCCAATCGCAACATCGCCTCACGTGAGGTCAGATAGCCTTGCACTCCGATACTGTCCTGGCTTGACGCGAGGCCCGTTCCTGCGAACAGCCCGGCTGCACCAGTACCTCCGGCCCCATCAGCCTGCTGGATCACAAATTCAGACTTCGTCGCGTACATCGGGGTCGCAACGTTGAAATAGTAATACCCCGCCACGATTGATGGCAGCACAACAAAGAAAGCCAGACGCAGCATGAGCATCCGCAGATTGCGGCGGCGGCGGCGGGCAATATCCTGCTGGATATCCATGACTGATCGCGCACGCGCAGCCGCATCCATTACGCCGGGCGCAGGGGCACTGGGCTGCATTGCGGGTTCAGGCAGATTGGCGGCGTTCCGATCACCTTCTCCTTCCACCAGCTCAAGCATGTTGGCACGTTTAAACGGATCTATTCCTGCCTGCCGCAACCGATAGACGGCTTCGTGATCGCTTTCGGCCTGAACTCCGTGTTTCTGCGCAACGCGCCTTGCCATCCGCAGCTGACGTGCTGTCAAACCTTCCTGATGCACCTTCTCCACCTCAGCAGTGTCATCGGCCTCAGCCCGCTGGGCGCCACGCTGGACATTGACCCGTAGCCCCGCCCCAGCAGATGGCAAACCGTCTTCTTGTGGTTCAGCTGCCATCTCCTCCAACGGGTTTCGGGACCGATCTTGCCTATTGGGCGGGGTCTCGGCTCTGGTGTGGGTGGCCTCGGACACGGACTGTTCGCTCTGCTCTGGCGCGCCAGCCTCTTCGTCTTGAGACGCCGGTTGCGCATCTTCAAGTCCCGTTTGCGAAACAGCCCCGGCACCACGGTGGATGCGATAACGATTAGCCTTGGGTTTGATAGTCATAGAGCTGTACCGCTTCTTCCAAAGTCTCGAACTGGTGAAATTGGCCGTTGGTCAGTACGGCCGCCGATCTACATAGCTTTTCCAATGTTTTCGCCTGATGAGATACCACAATCACCGTGGCTTCCTTCAAACGTTCCTGCAACACTGCTCCCGCGCGCCGGTTAAACTCGGCGTCCGTAGTGCCCGGCATGCCTTCGTCAATGAGATAGATGTCGAACTCCATCGCCAGCAAAAGCGAGAAGGTGAACCGACTTCGCATCCCCGCGCTGTAGGTCGCGATGGGGAAATCAAAATATTCCTCAAGATCACACAGCCAACGCGTGAACGCCTCGAGGTAGTCAGGATCAAGCCCGTAAAGCCGTGCAATATGTCGCGCATTGTCTCGGGCGGAAAGCTTGCTGACCACGCCCCCCATGAAACCCAGGGGAAACGACACCCGACAGCCGCGCACGATCTCACCCTCGTCGGGCTTTTCAAGCCCAGCCATCATGTTGATCAGCGTGGTTTTTCCAGTTCCGTTTGGTGCAAGAATGCCCAGCGAATTGCCCAGCTCAACCCGAAAGGACGCCTGATCAAGAATGACCTTGCGCTGCTTCCCGGTCCAAAAGGACTTGCTGACGTTCCTGAATTCGAGCATTCGCGCCCCGATACCTGAAGTGGTCCCACTACTCTTAGGCCAACTTTCTTAACTAAGAGCTATAGGCCGCCATTTCGGCGAAAATATGTCTGTTTCCCACCGGAAATCCAGCGTGAATCTAGCAAAAAGCGCAGCAAAGCAAAGGGGAAAGCGCCAGAAATTCTGACGCTTTCCATAAGTATCAATGGGCAGAAATGGCAGCCCAAGGCCCGGGATCGGAATCAGCCGTGCTGTTTTTCGACCCGCAACAGCTTGCCCGCGATGAAGGACAGGAACACGGCCCCGAAGCTGAACAGCGCGCCCATCTTCGCAGCATCCTGTACCGGTCCCGGTGCGAAAGCCACCGATGCCACGAACAATGATACGGTAAAGCCGATGGCCGCCACAAAGCCGATTACAATCAGATCGACCAGCCGCATACC
>CALJDH010000018.1 GCA_938023895.1 uncultured Aliiroseovarius sp. | reverse complement strand
GTGTAAACGCGGGTACATACACCGCGCTTCTGGGGGCAAGATTCCAGGTGCTGCGACTTGGAACGCTTGACTTTGGGCTGACGCGGCTTGCGGATCAGCTGTTGGATCGTTGGCATAGGGCTCTTTTCCCGTTTCTCAACTCAGTCTACGCAGGGAAGCCCCCACGCGGTTAAATCTGTTTCGCGTTTCAGGATTGTGACAACCCGCAAAACGAAAACCCGCGAGCGTTCCCATTCCGAGGCAAACGTCGCGGTTGGTTCACAGAGGATCGGCGCTTCAAAGTAGCCCGAACTTGATCCCTCAATACTTGGATAGCCGGGTTGGACCCAGCTGGATGCTCGCGCGTATAAGGGGAGTCGGAGGTGCTGTCAACAGCGGGCCCTCTGCATTGCAGCGCGGGACGACCCCTTGTAGGCTGCCCAAAGCCAATTGTTCAATATCAGGAGTTTCATATGAAGGGCACTTTGATGCTGGCCTGCATGCGAAACGAAGGCGCATTTGTACTGGAATGGTTGGCTTGGAACCGGATGCTCGGGTTCGAGAAGTTTCTGATCATGCATAACGACTGCACCGACCGGATGCCGCAGCTTTTACGGCTGTTAGAGCGTCATGGCGTCTTGGCTGCAAAACGGCATCATCCCAAGCCGGACGAAACCCCTTTGGGCTCGGCCTATAAGGCCGCACGCTCGCATCCTTTCCTGAAGCAATGTGACTGGATGTTTTCGTGTGATGTGGACGAATACTTGGTGATCCGCAAAGGCAATGGCACCATTGACGAGCTGATCGGGAATGGAGCGGAAGAACGGTTTCGCGGCATGTCCATTCACTGGCTGATCTTCGGCACAGGGGACGAGGATCAATGGGAGGACCGTTTCGTCCACCAGCGTTTCCTAAAAAGTGCGCCGGAGAAAGCCCGGCAGAACAACTGCGTCAAAAGCTTCGTCTACAAGCCGCTAGAGTTCGGACGACTGCGCTCGCACGCGCCAAAGTTCTGGCGCGGCGCGGGCAAATGGGACACGGGCAGCAATCACTGGGTTTTCTCGGATGAAAGCTGGTTTGAAGACTTCCATCCCACTCAGAATGCGCTGAACGGATCCCATCACAAGCTGATCACCCACAAGGCAGCGCATCTGAACCACTACATCCTGCAAACGAAAGAGCAGTTTGCCTTCAAGAAGGGCAGCCCAGGCTCCGCTGGGTCGGTCAACCGCTATACCGATGATTTCTTTAACCGCTTCAATCACATCAGCGTCGAGAATCCGTCCACTCTGGTGTTCAAGGACCGGTTCGACGCGGAATACGCCAAGCTTATCGCGATCCCGGGCGTTCTGCGCCTGCACCATCTCTGCTGCGCCGATCTGGTAAAAGCCATGTGTGCAAAACGCGGAGATAATCACCAGAAAGATCCGCGGTTTGTCTATCACAAGGACATGGCGCAAAGCCTTCCCAAGCCCGAGCCGCAGACTCAAACTGCCTAGCGCGCAGCCTGCCGTGCTGCTTTTTGCTCGCGAAACAGAGTGAACAGGCCAGTTCCGACGACGATCGCCGCGCCAATCAAGGTCAGCAGGTTCGGCCATTCGCTGAACAGGACAAGACCCAAAATCAATGCCCAGATAAGTCCCGTGTATCGGAAGGGCGCAGCAAACGCGATGTCACCTATGCGCATAACCATGACCGAGAACAGGTAGCCCAAGAAGATGAAGAAGGCGGCCAAGGTCAGCATTGATGCCGACATCCCGTCCATAGGAGCCCAATCAACGCCTAGTGATGCGACACCAAATCCAATGGTGATGGAAATCGCTGCCATGATCGCCACGGTCATCGAGGGCGTCTCGGGCGACAGCTTTCGCACCACCAGATCGCGGAAGGTGATGAACCCGACCGCCGCCAACGCATATAGCGACCAGACCGAGAACCCTGCCCCGGGTTGGATGATCAGAAGCACGCCGATGAAGCCCACGCCGATCGCCGCCAAGCGCCGCCAGCCCAAGGGCTCGGACAGAAAGGCCCAAGCCGCCAAGGCGATCACAAGTGGTAAGACCTGCAAAATCGCCGTGACATTGGCAATTGGCATATGAAACAGCGCAGTTAGGAAGCAATAGGTTGCCCCCAATTCTCCGACACAGCGCAGACCGATCAGCTTCCATTCCCGCGCGGACAGATTGAACCGCATCGTCCCCAGATAGCGACCCAAGACGTACAGCAACACACAGGTTGCGACCCCACGCAAAAACACTGCTTGTTCCAGCGGCATCGTCACCGACAACACCTTCATACAGGCGTCATTGAACGTGTAACCGGCCATCGAGCCGGTCATCAGCGCGGCGGCTTTGAAGTTGTCCGAGGGCATGGTGGAGCAAATCCTTGAATGCGTCCGGACACCTAAACAGCGTTTCCCAAACAGGCCAAGCCCAAAAAGAAAAGCCCCGCAAAACGCGGGGCTTTCCATAACTTTATGTCAGAGCCGATTAGGGCTGCTCGTCGCCACCCATTTCCGGGGTGTCGACCAGACCCAGATCGTCTTCGGGCGCATCGCCAAACACGTCCTCGGCAGGCGCAGCCAGAGCGGCTGCGGCCTCGGCCTCGGCACGGGCTTCTTCGATCACCTTCTGGTCGCGTTTCTGAGCGATGGCGCGAACCTGCTGGGTTGCCCCACCGGTACCGGCCGGGATCAGACGACCCACGA
>CALJDH010000017.1 GCA_938023895.1 uncultured Aliiroseovarius sp. | reverse complement strand
AGCCGGGTTCCAGCGTGGGCCAGTCATGGCCAGGCAAAACAGGGACGGTATATGCATGCGAGTCGGTCATGCGCCCCTTATGCACCTGTTGGTCGTGCTCGAAAAGCGTAACTGCGACCTCACAGAACGGATTGGCGGCGCGGAATTGCGCGCCTATAGTCTTTGGAATGGAAAAGACTGATCCTCAAAAGTTGCGCCGTGGTTGGACCACAGGCGCCTGCGCCACGGCCGCCGTGAAGGCCGCGTTGGATGCGCTGTGGGGGCAGGGTGCGCCTGCCCGTGTGACGATCACGTTGCCCCGTGGGGAAACCCCGGATTTCCTGATCTATGACCTGATCACCAGGGATAACTGGGCGGAAGCGGCGATCGTGAAGGATGCAGGCGACGATCCGGACGTAACCCATGGCGCGGTGATCCGGGCGCGTGTGGCGCCAGCCAAGCCGGGACAGGGCGTTTTCTTTGTCGCCGGAGAGGGCGTGGGCATCGTGACGAAACCCGGCTTACCGATTCCCGTCGGCCAGCCCGCCATCAACCCGGTCCCGCGCCAGATGATCAAAGGCGTCGTCCACGAGGCCGCCGCGACCTATGACCAGCCCGCCGATGTAATCGTCACCATCTCGGTCGAGGATGGGGCGGCGCTGGCTGAAAAGACGTGGAACCCGCGGCTTGGTATCAAGGGTGGGCTGTCAATTCTTGGCACCACCGGCATCGTGCGCCCGTTTTCCTGTGCGGCGTGGATTGCCTCGATCCACCGGGGGATTGATGTCGCGCGGGCCGAGGGGCTGACCCATGTGGCGGGCTGCACCGGGGCGACCTCTGAAAAGGTTGTGCAGGGGCTGTTTAACCTGTCCGACGGGGCCATGATCGACATGGGCGATTTCGCGGGTGGGATGCTGAAATATCTGGCGCGCAATCCTATTGAGCGTGTGACCATTGGTGGAGGCATCGGCAAGCTGACCAAACTGGCGCAGGGCGCACGGGATTTGCATTCGGGTCGCAGTCAGGTGGATTTTGATGTGTTGGCCGAGTGGCTGGAGGACCCCGAAGTTTCTGACATGAATACAGCACTGCAAGCCCATGAAAAGCATGGGGAAAAAATGTCCTCAATGATTGCTGTGAAGGCGCAATCTCAAGCCATCGAGATCCTGCGTGGCGCACCGATTTCCGTGGATATTGTCGTGATCGACCGAAAGGGCGATATCATCGCGCAGGCCCTGTGAAGATCCTGCTGCTGGCCGGAACGAGCGAGGCACGCGCGCTCGCAAAACTCTTGGCAGAGCACGGGCAGGATGTGCTGGCCTCCTTAGCTGGTGTGACGCGAGCACCTGCGACCTATCCTGTCCCAACACGCGTTGGGGGCTTTGGCGGGGAGGCTGCGCAAAGAGACTTTGTGATCACAAAAGGATTTGACGCCGTGGTCGATGCAACGCATCCGTTCGCGGCGCAGATTTCAGCGCGCTCAAATAAGATATGTAACATATTATCAGTGCCTTATCTGAGAGTGTTAAGATCAGAATGGCGCGCGGAGACTGAGGATGATTGGCATCTGATTGACCGCCCAGAGGCTGCGACTGCGCATATTCCGCACGGTGCCCGGGTACTACTGGCGACGGGGGCAGTGTCCGTGTCGGATTGGGCGGAGTTGGCCAATGGGCGTACATTGTTTTGCCGCCGCGTCGACGCGACAGACGATCCCTTTCCCTATGAGGGCGGTTGGATCGTTGCGCGCCCGCCATTCTCACTTGAGGAGGAGCTGGACACGCTGCGCACCTATCAAATCACCCATCTGGTCAGTAAAAACGCGGGCGGGCCGACCAGTGCCAAGCTGCTGGCCGCACGCCAGTTGGGACTGCCGGTGGTGATGCTAAATCGCCCGGAATTGCCTGATTGCGACCGCGTAGAGACCCCGCAAGAGGCGCTGGAATGGCTGACCCGATTGAACCGCTGATCCACGGGCAGGGCTGTTTGCAGCGAGAGGCGCGCGCGCTTTGCGTCCTAGAGCCGCGCTTTGAGACCATTTTCGATCATCTAGAAGACATCCCGCTGCGGCTGCGCCCGGACGGGTTTTCGGCGCTGATGTTTGCCATCGTTGGGCAGCAGGTCTCGACCGCGTCGGCCGCGGCAATTTGGGGGCGGGTGCAAGAGGCCGGGTTTGATGAAACAGCAAACGTCGCCCGTGCCGGTGATCAGGATTTGGCCGATGTGGGCCTGTCGCGTCCGAAAATCCGCTATGCCAAAGCGTTGGCCGACGCGGCGATCGACTATCCAAAGCTGCATGATCTGTCTTCCGATCAGGTCATTAAGACCCTGACCGCAGTGCCGGGGATCGGCACATGGACGGCCGAAATCTATGCGCTGTTCGCACTGGGCCGTGCGGATGTGTTCCCGGCGGGCGATCTGGCCCTGCAAGAGGCGGCAAAGCGCCTGTTTGATCTGCCCGAGCGGCCCAAAGAAAAGGCGATGCGCGCGATGGCGCAGGACTGGTCCCCCAACAGGGGCGTTGCGGCGCGGTTGCTCTGGGCCTATTACCGCATGGAAACAGAACGCGAAGGGATAGGCGAATGACCCGCATCTTGGAAAGCAAACGGCGCGAAGCGGCCTCGGGCACCACGAAATCGGTGGTGGTGTTTCTGCACGGCTACGGCGCAGATGGTGCGGACTTGCTGGGACTGGCTGATCCCCTGTCTGAACACATGCCCGACACCACCTTCATTGCGCCCGACGCGCCCGAAAAATGCTTGGGCAACCCGATGGGATACCAGTGGTTCCCGATCCCGTGGCTGGACGGCTCGTCGGAAGAAGACAGCATGCGTGGCGTGGAAATGGCCGAAGGGGACATCAATGCCTTTCTCGATCAGGTTCTGGAAGACGAAGGTATCGAGCCGTCCCAGTTGATCGTATTCGGTTTCTCACAAGGTACGATGATGTCCTTGCGCGTGCTGCCGCGCCGGGAAGAACCGATTGCCGGTCTGGTCGCATTCTCGGGTCGGATGCTGGAACCGGATCAATTCGCTGAAAACGTGGTGTCGAAGCTGCCTATCCTGCTGGTGCATGGCGATCAGGACGACATGGTGCCTCCGGGTCATTTCAGCGAAAGCGGCGAAGTGCTGCAAGCTGCCGGGTTCGAGACCTATGGCTTCATCATGAAGGGCACTGGGCATGGAATCGCGATGGACGGTCTTTCCGTGGCGCTCAGCTTCATGCTGGACAATCTGGGGATGACCCCGGCAAAGGCCGCCAACTGATCACATCTGGCCCGTCGCCTGTCACATCCCTGAGATAATCCGATGTTATGCCTCTGATGACCCCATATGTTGGGGTTGTCAGGTTGTCTTATCAATATATAGTCAACCTATAAGCATGGGGCGGGTGTCCCGCCCCGACAACCGATTGAGGATGTATACGGGCGAGGATTGGATGCGTCATGGACGGAGACTTCAGAACTGACTTTGTACGCGAAGGCGGGGGCGTCAAACAGCGCGCCGCCTTGGTGCTTAACGCGGATTTCAGGCCATTGTCCTATTATCCGCTGTCTCTGTGGCCTTGGCAGGAGGCCGTAAAGGCGGCGGTTCTGGACCGGGTCAACATACTGGCCGAGTATGACGAGGTGGTCAGAAGCCCGTCGATTGAGCTGAAAATCCCTTCGGTCGTGGTTCTAAAAGACTATGTGAAACCTCAAAAGCGCGTGGCCTTCACGCGCTTTAATTTGTTCTTGAGGGATGAATTCTGCTGTCAGTACTGTGGGGCGAAGGGGGATCTGACCTTTGATCACGTGGTGCCGCGTGCAGCTGGCGGCGTGACCAGCTGGGAAAACGTGGTCGCGGCGTGCCAGCGGTGCAACTTGAAGAAGGGCTCGAAACCCCTACGGCACTCAGGGCTGTCCTTGCGCAAGCCTGCGCGCCAGCCCACAGCGGAAGAGCTGCGCAATGTTGGGCGCAAGTTCCCACCCGGCCACTTGCACGACAGTTGGATGGATTTCCTATATTGGGATACCGAACTCGACGCCTGATCTGTCGGATTTTGCATGACGGCGCGGATGTGACTCGCTAGCGTCCTCTCAAACAACTGGGAGGCCGCCATGTCAGATCCGTTTTTCACCCCCGTTTCGGGCTTTGACCTGCCGCGTTTTGCGGGCGTGCCGACTTTCATGCGGCTGCCGTATGTGGATTTTGACCACCCGCGATTCTCGGATGTGCAGGTTGGCCTGATCGGTGCGCCTTGGGATGGTGGTACCACCAACCGACCCGGCCCGCGTCACGGTCCGCGCCAGCTGCGTGATATGTCCACCATGATCCGGGCGCAAAACGGGGCAACTGGCGTGCGCCCGTTCGAGGTGCTGAACTGTGCGGACCTAGGCGACGTCGCCCCGAACCCCGCGGATGTGATGGACAGCCTGAAACGGATGGAGGCGTTCTATACTCGCGTCAACGCGGCTGGCATCCGTCCGTTGACCGGCGGGGGCGACCACCTGTGTACGCTTCCGATTCTGCGCGCGCTGGCCAAGGATGGGCCGGTTGGGATGGTGCATTTCGACAGCCACACGGACCTGTTTCACTCGTATTTCGACGGCACCATGTATACCCACGGCACGCCTTTCCGCCGCGCGGTGGAAGAGGGGCTTTTAGACCCCAAACGCGTGGTGATGATCGGCATTCGCGGCACCGCCTATGACAACGAAGATCGCGACTTTGCCGACAGCGTGGGCATCCGGGTGATTCCTATCGAAGAGTTCCACGCACGCGGCGTCGATGACGTGATGGAGGAGGCCCGCGAGATCGCCGGGAAGGGTGCGACCTATGTCAGCTATGATATTGATTTCGTTGACCCGGCCTTCGCTCCGGGCACCGGCACGCCCGAGGTTGGCGGCCCAAATTCCTATCAGGCGCTTCAGGTCGTGCGTGCCCTTCGGGGCCTAAACATTATCGGGGCAGATCTGGTCGAGGTTTCGCCCCCCTTTGATCCCAGCGGTGCGACCGCCTATCTGGGTGCCTCGATTATGTTCGAACTGCTGTGCGTGATGGCCGGATAAAGCGCTTCCTGAGCGACTTTGCTTGTGACGCGCCATAAGGATGCTAGACTTATGAGAGTGAAGCGGTTAGAAGGCCGTGAGTGAAATAGTTAGCGCTAACATAACTGGAGTTCCTGATGGTCTCGCGTGTTATTCCGGTCGATCCTTTTGATCTGGTCATTTTTGGTGGGACAGGCGATCTGTCGCGCCGCAAAATCCTGCCTGGTCTGTACCGCCGCTTCCGTGACGGGCAGATGCCCGAAGGGGCGCGCATCATCGGGGCGGCGCGGAGTGATATGGACGACGCGGGCTTCCGCGATTTCGTGGAAGAGGCCGTACGCAGCTTCGTGTCGAAGCGCAAATGTGACCCCGATACGTTGGCGGCGTTTCGCGAGACGCTGTTCTATGTGCAAGTTGACGCCATGGGAGATGACGGCTGGGCCGAGCTGAAGGCCAAAAGCCATCAGGACCGGGTGCAGGCGTTTTATTTCTCGGTCGGGCCAAGCTTGTTTGGACCGATTGCCGAACGCCTTCACACGAAAGGGATCGCGGGGCCCGAGGCCCGGATCGTGGTGGAGAAGCCCTTTGGCCATGACATCGAAACAGCGCGCGCGCTGAACGCCACGCTGGCCGAGCATTTCGACGAAAGCCAGATCTACCGCATCGATCACTATCTTGGAAAAGAGACCGTGCAGAACTTGATGGCGCTGCGCTTTGGAAACATGCTGTTCGAACCGCTTTGGAATGCGCAATACGTGGATCACATCCAGATCACCGTGGCCGAGACCGTCGGCGTCGAAGGGCGGGGCGGATACTATGACAAGTCGGGCGCGATGCGCGATATGGTGCAGAACCACTTGATGCA
>CALJDH010000016.1 GCA_938023895.1 uncultured Aliiroseovarius sp. | reverse complement strand
GATGACATCTACGTGATCAACAGCTTCTCGAAGTATTTCTCGATGACCGGATGGCGCGTCGGCTGGATGGTTGTACCCGAAGATCACATCCGCACGGTCGAGCGTTTGGCCCAGAACATGTTCATCTGCCCGCCCCATGCCAGTCAGGTTGCGGCCCTGGGCGCCCTGAACGCCCGTGACGAGTTGGACGCCAACCTTGCCACCTATCGCACCAACCGGCAGCTAATGCTGGAGGAGCTACCCAAGGCGGGCTTCGACAAGATCGCCCCGCCAGACGGGGCCTTCTATATCTATGCCGATGTCAGCGAACACACCGACGACAGCCGGGCTTTCGCTGCCGAGATCCTCGAAAATGCCGACATCGCCGTCACCCCCGGCATGGATTTCGATCCAATCCGCGGACATCAAACCCTGCGCTTTTCCTATGCCCGCTCAACCGAAGATATTCGTGAGGGGCTGAGTCGCCTGAAGCGATTCATGGAACAGCGCTGACTCCGAATTGCACGCGGAACGTCGTCAATATCTACGCGTCTCAACTTTTGATGCGCGCGGCGAAACAACGGTTCTCAACAAACTGTGATTTCCCCCTGGGAAAGGCCTAAAATTTGATCACCTGCCTTGAAATTGTCGCATTCAGAATATTTTAAAACACCCGTCCTAAATTGAGTGACGAATTCAGTTCCGATGCAGGCCTTGTCCTTGCAGGTGAAGATGACATTCGAACGTCCCGCTCTCTTTAGTGGCAGTGATGAGTGTGGCGCTATGTGCCGGAGGGGTCCGGTCTAAGCGTTTGGTAACAAGTAAGACTTAGGGGTGAGTTGCATGGCAACTTTGGACAATGCTATTTGGCTGACCGGTTCGGGCGGGACAGCTGTCGGCGGCACGACCACAATCAACGATGGACCTTACAGCACGGACGTAACCGCGTCCTTCACCGGCAGTTGGGATGCCTCCCAAGGCGGGAACAACGTTTCCGAGTTTGGTGCTTTCGCGGTTACATCGCCAATCACCGCAGACTATGACTTTTCGACCCCCGTCGAAAACCTGTCCTTCACCATTGATCACGTCAATGACGATGGCGCCTCGACCTATGACGACTACTGGACCATCGCGGCCTATGACGCGGATGGGAGCCTTGTGCCGGCGGCAGACGTCATTGCCAGCTTGTCGGGCGTGGACGATGAACTCGTTATCGAAAACCCCGATGGTACCGTTTCGATCCAAACCGAGGGCACGAACGCCAACGACATCGACGTTAACCTGTCCGGACCGATTTCGTCCTTGGTTCTGACCTACGAGCCCGGCCCTGATGCACCGCAGACCGGTGGCTCGGGAATTTCAGACCTGACCTTTGACGTCCCTGCCCCTGACACGGACGGCGACGGCGTTTCCGATGATGTGGACATTGACATCGACGGCGACGGCATCCTGAACGAAGAAGAAGGTCAGGGCTTTACGCTGACCTCGCCTCAAGTTGACATCAACACCTCGGGTGGGTCTTCAACCGATACAATTGATCTGTCGGCTTATGGCGTTCAAATTGGCGATACGGTCGACATCTCGAACATCCTTGCGGATGGCGATTTGAATTTAGACAGTGAAACCTTCACGCTGAACTTCAACAATGGCGAGTTCGTGACCGGCGATCTGCAGACTGATGTTCAACAGAATGGATCGCTTATTCCGGTGACAACGCCGGTCAATCAAACGGTACAGGTCGTTGATATCGGCGGGGGCGTCCCGGGCCTGATTGTGACCGTCGAAACCGATTCGACGGTAAATGCTTTCGGGGGCCAGCCTGCCCTTTCCTACACCTTTGACATTTCCAAGGAAGATCTCGACAGCGACGGCGATGGCATCGCAGATATTTACGACTTGGACAGCGACAATGACGGCATCACCGACAACGTCGAAGCCCAAAGCACCGATGACTATGAAGCTCCCACAGGCAACGACGCCGATGGGGACGGTCTGGATGACGCCTATGATTCCACCCCCACGACCGGCGCGGCTGGGTCAGATGGTCTGGACCCGGAAGACACGGACGAGGACGGCACGTTCGATTATCTGGACACCGATAGTGACAATGATGGTCTGACCGATGCAGAAGAAGCCGGGCATGGCGTCACGCAAGCAGCGATCGACGCCTCGGGCGACGCGGATGGGGACGGCATCAAGGATGTTGTCGATGATGTGTCTGGCTGGGACGTCAATGACGCGGATATCGACGTGTTGGGTGGTTTCACGCTGCCCGATACCGATGGCGATCTGGGTTCTGGCGGCGATCTGGACTATCGCGATGTGATTTGCTTCACGGCCGGCAGCCTGATCCTGACAGACCGCGGCGAACGCCCCATCGAAGATCTGCGCGTGGGCGACATGGTGGTCACGCGCGACCACGGTCTGCAGCCCATTCGCTGGATCAGCCACACGACCACGGCTGGCGTCGGGCGTCTGGCCCCTGTTCGCATCCAAGAAGGCGCGTTTGGCAACCACAGCGCGCTGATCGTCTCGCCTCAGCACCGCATGGTGTATGAGGGGCCACAGGCCAGCCTGTTCTTCGCAGAGCCCGAGGTCATGATCCCCGCCATTCACCTGTTGCACAGCGGATGTGCCACGCAGACTGACGTGAGCAGCGTGACCTACTACCACATCATGTTTGACGCGCATCAGGTGATCTTTGCCAACGGCGCGGCAACGGAAAGCTTCCACCCGGGGCACCAAGGTCTGAAAGCGGTTGATGAGGCCGCACGGGACGAACTGTTCACCCTGTTCCCGGAACTGCGCAGCGAACCGCGCCAGTATGGCGACACCGCGCGCATGGTGTTGAAGAAATACGAAGCCCGGGTGCTGGACCTGACACGCTAAGCTTCCCCAGAAGACTTATAGGAAGGGCCCCAGATTGCTGGGGCCCTTCCTGCATTCAGAGGATCCCGTTGGCGCGCTGCACCGCGCGCAGATACTTCACGATCTCGGCGACCTCGGCACGGGTTATGCCCTCGACCGGAGGCATGTTGCCAAAGGTCCAGTGATGCGCCCGCACGCCGACCTCTGCAGCACGGAAGAAGGCGGCGTCCCCGTGATGCGAGGGTTCATAGAACTTGTGGATGAGCGGCGGGCCGGCGCCCTCGATCCCCCCGGCCGACGGCCCGTGACAGGCTGCACATTTCGCAGTGAAGGCGCGCGCGCCGACGGCATAGTCGCTTCCTAGATCAGGCAGGTTCACTCGAACCATCTCGGCCGGGGTAGCGTCAGATTGGGCTGCATCGCCCACCGGGTTGGGCGCAGCCACATCTGGCGCCGGTCCAAACCCGATCCATGCCGCCAAAGCCAACCCGGCAAGCGCCGCGCCACCATAGAAATACGCAGGTTTCATTCAGATCCCGTCCTTGTCCAACCGTCATTCGAGACAGCGATACGGGTTCCAGCAGGGGGAAGGTCAACGGTGAACCGGCGTGTAACCAGCCGGGTCACGGGGAAGTGATCAGGTGGACTTACCTGCAACCCACGCCCGCACGGCATCCCCAAACGCGGTGAACAGCACGCGCGAGACCGGATCATCGGCGGCGCGATACTCTGGGTGCCACTGCACCGACAGTGTAAAGCCGGGGGCATCCTTGATCACAATGGCCTCGGGCGTTCCATCATCCGCGTGCCCTTCGATGATCACGCGAGGGCCCGAGGTCTTGATCCCCTGCCCGTGCAGCGTGTTGGTGCGCACAGTTTCGCCCAACAGGTCACAGAACACCCCGCCCTTGTCGAAATGGACATCGTGGCGAATGGCAAACTTTTCCTCAAGTGTCCCGTCCGGCGGCATTCGGTGGTTCATCCGCCCCGGCAACTCGCGAATTTCTGGGTAAAGCGAGCCGCCCATGGCAACATTGACCTCTTGAAAGCCCCGGCAGATCCCGAAGAAAGGCTGTCCGCGGTCAACACAAGCACGGATCAAGGGAAGCGTGATGGCATCGCGGCAGCGGTCAAATTCGCCATGCGCTTCGGTTTCATCCTCGCCATATTCCTCGGGGTGGACATTGGGGCGCCCGCCAGTGAACAGGAAACCGTCACAGGTTTCGAGCAATTCATCAACGGTGACAAAACGCGGATCCGTCGGAACGATCAGGGGCAAGCATCCCGCGACCTGAGACACGGCTTCAGAGTTCATAGTCCCACCCGCATGGGTCGGGTAGTTGTCATTCAACAAATAGGAATTGCCGATAATGCCGACGGTAGGGCGCTTCATGTCTGCTCCGACGATTGTAAGATATTCATTTCCCGGAACGTAAGACAGCGCAAGGGGAAGTTCAAACCCCTTGCGCTGCCCGTTAACTGACTGTGATTTCTGGTGATCAACCGTCGGCGGTCAGCCCTACGGACTTGATCCCGACCGACCCGGCTTCAAGGTCGTTCTCTGACGTGTCACCGGTGACACCGACGGCCCCGATCACCTCGCCTGCATCGTTGCGCACCAGAATGCCGCCCGGCACCGGCACGAGCTTGCCCTCATAGGCCGCACCCGCGGCGGCAATGAAATAGGCCTGCGCTTCGGCGCGGTCGCGTTGCGCGGTGCCGCCAATCCCAAGCATGACCGAGCCATAGGCCTTGCCACGCGCGATGTCGAACCGGCCCGGAGGCGCCCCATCGGCGCGTTCGAAGGCCAGCACGTGTCCGCCAGCGTCGACAACAACCACGGACAGTGGCTTCATGCCCTTTTCGCGCCCATAGGCCATCGTGTCGTGAATGATGACGCGGGCTGCGTCCACCGTGATGCGGTTCATATCTTCCCTCAAGCCTTTGATTTCTTTTCCAGACGGCGTGCATGCAGCACGGGCTCAGTATAGCCCGACGGCTGCACACGTCCCTTGAACACAAGGTCGCAGGCTGCGTGGAATGCCACGCCGTCATAGTCAGGCGCCATGGGCAGATATTCGGGATCACCCGCATTCTGATCGTCGACTTTCACAGCCATCTTGCGCAAAGCGGCCATGACCTCGTCCTCCGAGACAACGCCGTGATGCAGCCAGTTCGCCAACGCCTGTGACGAAATCCGGCAGGTCGCGCGGTCTTCCATCAGGCCAACATCATGGATGTCCGGCACTTTCGAGCAGCCGACACCGGCATCCACCCAACGGACCACATAGCCTAGAATACCCTGGGCGTTATTTTCGATCTCTTCGCGGATTTCATCTTCGGACCAGTTTACACCGGCAGCGACGGGGATGGTCAGCAGGTCTTCCAAGGTGCCACGCGCGCCGCCGTCCAGCAGTTCCTCTTGGCGGGCCAGAACGTCCACCTGGTGGTAATGCGTCGCGTGCAGGGTCGCCGCTGTGGGACTGGGTACCCAAGCACAATTCGCGCCCGACATCGGATGACCGATCTTCTGGTCCAGCATATCCGCCATCCGGTCCGGCGCGGCCCACATGCCCTTGCCAATCTGCGCCTTACCCTTCAGGCCACAGGCAAGCCCGATATCCACGTTGCGATCTTCGTACGAGGCAATCCATGCCGCATTTTTCATCTCGCCCTTGCGGATCATCGGTCCTGCCTCCATCGAGGTATGGATCTCGTCGCCCGTCCGATCAAGGAAACCTGTATTGATAAAGGCCACGCGGTGTTTGGCGGCACGGATACATTCCTTCAGGTTGGCCGAGGTGCGACGTTCCTCGTCCATGATGCCAAGCTTCACCGTGTGGCGCGGCAGGCCCAGCATTTCTTCGACGCGGTCGAAAATTTCGCCCGCAAAGGCGACCTCTTCCGGGCCGTGCATCTTGGGCTTCACGACATAAACCGATCCGGTGACCGAGTTCCCGCCGTCGCGCTTCAGATCATGCATGGCGCAGAGCGTGGTGATCACGGCGTCCATCAGCCCCTCGGGCACTTCCGACCCGTCGGGCAGCAGGATCGCCGGGTTGGTCATCAGGTGGCCCACATTGCGCACCAGCATCAGGGCGCGGCCCTTCAGCGTGACTTCGCCATCGGGCCCGTCAAAGGTCAGGTCATCGTTCAGTTTGCGTTCGAATGTCTTGCCGCCCTTCGCGACTTCCTCGGTCAGAGTTCCCTGCATCAGCCCCAGCCAGTTCGAATAGGCCAGCACCTTGTCGTCGGCGTCCACGGCAGCCACACTGTCTTCGCAATCCATGATCGCCGACATGGCGCTTTCCAGCCGGACGTCAGACAGGCCCAACGGGTCCGATGCGCCGATTTCGGTCGTGTCGTCGAACTCAAGAACGATCTTCAAGCCATTGTTTTCATAAAAGAACAGCTTGTCACGACTTCCAAGGAATTGACCCGGGTTAGCCAAGGCAGGCGGCGTGTTCCCGATCCGCATCGCCTCGGCCCAGCTGCCATCCGCCAGCGGCAATACACCATCCAGAAAGCTTTTGGCCGCTGCGATCACACGAGCACCGCGGGCGGGATTATAGCCCTTGCCTTCGGGCAAATCGCCCAACGCATCCGTGCCATATAGCGCGTCATAAAGGCTGCCCCAGCGCGCGTTTGCCGCGTTCAGCGCATAGCGCGC
>CALJDH010000015.1 GCA_938023895.1 uncultured Aliiroseovarius sp. | reverse complement strand
CCCGGCTGGACGCGAATTGTGTTCAGCCTGAATGCCCCGGTCGAGGTGATGTCAGCAGGACTTTCCACCCAAGAACAGCCCGTGACGGTGTCCCAACGGGCCGAGGGCGCGCGCCTGCGCGTTGATCTGGCGGCGGTCTCGGGCGCGGATTTCGCGGCGAAGGCAGGGGCGCCCAAGGATGCCCTGTTTGACCGCCCGGCGCGTCCCATGCCTGCGCCGAAAACGCGCCAGCGCGGTGTCGGCGATGTGACTGTGGTGCTAGACCCCGGACATGGCGGCATTGATCCGGGTGCCGAGAGGGGCGGTGTGGTCGAGGCCCATCTGATGCTGCGCTTTGCGCGCGAGTTGAAGGAAGAGTTGGTGCGCGCAGGGGGCTTCAACGTCGTCCTGACGCGTGACCGCGACGAATTCGTACCGTTGGAAGAGCGTGTTTCGATCGCGCGGCGCGCTGGCGCCGATGTGTTCCTGTCGCTGCACGCGGATGCTTTGGCGCAGGGGCGGGCGACCGGGGCGAGCGTCTATACCCTGTCGCAAGAGGCTTCGGACGAGGCCTCGCGCAAGTTGGCCGAGCGCCATGATCGCAGTGATATTCTGGCCGGAGTAGACCTGTCACAGCAGGATGACGCGGTGGCACTGGTGCTGATGGATTTGGCGCGGGCCGACACGGCGCCGCGTGCGGAATCCTTGGCCGACAGCCTGGTCGAGGGGATTCACAGCGCGACAGGGTCGACCTATAAAACGCCGCGTCTGCAGGCCGGGTTCTCGGTCTTGAAAGCGGCCGATATTCCGTCGGTGCTAATCGAGCTGGGCTTCCTGTCGTCCGAGCGGGACCGCAAACTTCTGACCTCGCGGGAATGGCGGGCGGATGCGGCGCGGGGCATTCGGGAAGCGCTGCAATACTGGGTGTTGCAGGACGCAGGGCAAGCTGATCTATTGCGTCAATAGTGAGGTTTAAGCTGCTGTTGTAAAACATAAAAGGCCACTCAGTGAGTGGCCTTTTCTTGTTTTTCCTGTCTTACAGACCTTTGGCGCGATAGCTTGCCGCAATGCGATCAATCGCCACGATGAACGCGGCCATCCGCAGGTCATCGACGTCATCGCGCGCATGCCAAACCTCGCGCATGGACTGATAGGCCACGCGCATGGTGTCATCCAGACCCGAGCGCACCAGCTCAAGTTCATCTGCGCCGCGCAGATACTTGTCTTTGAACTCGGGCGACATCGACCACGCATCGCCCAGATAGCGATCTAGACGCTCCAGTTCGTCCACGACAAGCTGGTGGCGTGCCTCTTCCTGGCGGCGCTGCATGCGGCCAAAACGGATGTGGCTAAGGTTCTTGACCCATTCGAAATAGGACACGGTCACACCGCCTGCGTTGGCATAAAGGTCTGGAATAATGACCGTGCCTTTGTCGCGCAGCACCTTGTCCGCACCCGAGGTGATCGGCCCGTTCGCAGCTTCGATAATCAAGGGCGCCTGAACGCGTTCGGCATTGGTCAGATTGATTACGCCCTCAAGCGCGGCCGGGATCAGAATGTCACAGTCGAGTTCCAGCAGCTCGGATCCGTTTTCGACGTATTGGGCGTCTGCAAATCCCTTTACGCCGCCATGGCCCGCAATCCACTGATGAACGGCTTCAACGTCCAAGCCATTGGCATCATACAACGCGCCATCACGCTCGATGATCCCGATGATCCGCGCGCCGTCTTCGTGCGACAGGAATTTGGCGGCGTGGTAGCCCACATTGCCCAGCCCCTGCACAACGATGCGCTTGTCTTTCAGTTTGCCATCAAGATTGGCAAGCTTCACGTCCTCGGGGTGGCGGAAGAATTCACGCAGGGCATATTGCACGCCGCGCCCGGTTGCTTCGACCCGGCCTGAAATCCCGCCAGCATGCGGCGGTTTGCCGGTCACACAGGCACGTGCGTTGATGTCTGTGGTGTTCATGCGGGCGTATTGGTCGGCGATCCACGCCATCTCGCGTTCGCCGGTGCCCATGTCGGGGGCAGGGACGTTTTGCGAGGGGTTGATCAGGTCGCGTTTGGCCAGCTCATAGGCGAAACGGCGGGTGATCAATTCCAGTTCATGCTCTTCATACTCGCGCGGATCGATGCACAGTCCGCCTTTGGATCCACCAAAAGGAGTTTCAACCAGCGCACATTTAAACGTCATAAGCGAGGCCAGTGCTTCGACCTCGTCCTGATCCACCGAGATGGCATAGCGAATGCCACCTTTTACAGGTTCCATATGCTCCGAGTGGACAGAGCGATAGCCGGTAAATGTTTTGATCTCACCCCGCAGACGCACGCCAAAACGGACCGTGTAGGTCGCGTTACAGACCCGGATCTTTTCCTCCAGGCCGGATGGCAGGTTCATCAGGGACGCCGCCCGGTTGAACATCAGTTCAACGGACTCTCGAAAACTCGGCTCATTCGTAAGGGACATTTTGTACCTCTGTACAGGTTTTGCATTGTTTTGCTGCGATGCCGCAGAATCGTTTCCATCTGCGACACTACGACACAGAGGTTATGAGGAACTGGCCAAAGTACCACCCCCTACATACCCGACCGAATGGTCATGTTAGGAAGTGGGTCATATTCATTGGATGAAGTGCGGGGAATAACCGCTTAAGTTGAAAGAATATTACCAGAGGTTGAATGATAACCTTTTGATAAGCGTGGAATGTTTCCGTTACGGCAACTATAGGTTGCTTGATTTTGACATAGGAGCTAACATAATCTTCGCGCGTGATGAGAAAGTGCTTTTCTCGGCCACCGCGTTTGATCGCGTCGGAATGAAAGTGTTCAAAACAGTTTCGGAGCGTAAGAGTATAGTGTTGTTTGTTTCTGAAGTGCGGCGTGCGTGTCGCAGACCTATCATGTATGTAAGGAACTTCATCGCACATGAGGACGGTGCGATGATCGGGTTTTCGTTGCTGGTCTTTCTGGCAATGTTGATCTTTTCCGGGCTGGCCATCGACCTGATGCGACACGAGCTTTTCCGTACGCGGATGCAATCGACCTTGGATCGCGCGCTGCTGGCGGCGGCGCACCCGGATCAGGAAACCAACCGTAAAGACGTGGTGCTGGATTACTTCAAACGGGCCGGTCTTGATGGGATCGTCAAACGAAATGACATCAAAGTTAAAGTTGCTCTGGATGGGACAAGCGTAACCGCGATCGCAAGAAGCGATTTGCATACGCCTTTCCTGAACTACGTTGGTGTCAGCAGCTTACCTGTCCCCGTTGGGGGCGGCGCGGCGAAAGCGAACGTTCTGACCGAAATCTCGCTGGTGGTGGATGTGTCGGGCTCGATGGCGGATCCGTCGTCGAATGGCGTGTCGAAGATCTCGGAACTACGCACGGCGGCGACCGAGTTTTCCAACCTGCTTCTGTGTGATCCCAAAAGCCCCGCGACGCCCGCGTCTTGGGATGACTGCGCGATCAAAAGCACAAAGACCTCGCTGTCGCTGGTGCCCTATTCCACACAGGT
>CALJDH010000014.1 GCA_938023895.1 uncultured Aliiroseovarius sp. | reverse complement strand
TGCACCATCATCGGGTAAATCATCACCCAGATCAGCACGGCGACCACAAGGTTCACCTTAGAGATCTCAAGCGCAGCAATGGTTTGGAAAAGACCGGGCATCAGGTTGCCCAGAAGAACGCCCGCAATGATGCACAAAGCCACCCAGACGGACAGAAAGCGTTCGAAAATACCCATGAGACCTCCGGGCGGCAGATGATCGCGTTCTACGATGCGTAGCCGCCGCCCAGAGTCAGTTCAAGTTTATTCCTCGTACCACCAGATTTCAGGCTGGAAGCCAAGATAGTCACCATACATCGGGATGCGGTCGGGGAAGTGCAGTTCCTTGCCGTGGGCGATGTGCGACAGTTCGCTATAGCCCAGCGGAATGACGAAGCGGCTGGCGGTCAGAACGCGGTCCAAAGCCTTTACAGCAGCGCGGAAACCCTCCTGATCCCCGGCGGTCAGCATGGCGTCGATCAGCGCATCAATAGCGGGGTTCTTCACGCCCATCCAGTTGCGCGACCCTTCGGTGTCGGCGCTCTCGCCACCCCAATAGAGCTTCTGTTCGTTGCCCGGAGACAGCGACAACCCGCGCCAGTAATAGGCCATGTCGAAGTCAAACGCGGTGGTGCGTTCTTTGTATTGGGCGCTATCGACCGAGGTGATTGTGGGCGTGATCCCAAGACGCGACAACGCGGCCGAGAAGATCTCGATTTCCTGTCGGTTCTCATCGGCACCTGATTTCAGCAGGATTTCGAAGGTGAAGGGCTCGCCCGCGGCGTTCTTCATCACGCCGTCCTGTACGGTCCAGCCAGCTTCCTCCATCAGGCCCATTGCGGCGCGGATGCCCGCGCGGTTGCGTTCCGAACCGTCCGAGGCAGGCAGGCTGTAGCCCTCGATCGCGCCGGGGGGGATATCACCGGCCAATCCGTCCAGCAGCGCACGCACGTTGCCTTGGGCTTCCTTACCGGGGGCCATGCCCAAAACCGAGTTGTGGAAATAGGACTGAATACGGCGCTTGGTGTTGCCGTGAATTGTCTGGTTGATGAATTCGAAGTTGAACGCATGGATCATCGCGTCACGGACCCGGATGTCTTGGAATGCCGCGCGCCGGGTGTTCATCACATAGCCTTTGATGCCCGTCGGGCGCTGATGCGGGATGTCAGACAGTACGATGTCACCCGATTGCACGGCCGGGAAGTTGAACTGCGTGGCCCATTTATGCGCGTTGGTTTCGCGGTGAGTGTTGGATTCACCTGCTTTGAACGCCTCAAATGTCACGCCGCCGTCGCCGTAATAATCAAACCGGATCTCGTCCAAGTTTGCCTGACCCTGCATATAAGGTACGTCTTTGCCCCAGTAGTCGGGGTTGCGCTTCAAAGTCAGATAGCGGCCGGGTTCGAAATCGCCAATCACGTAGGGGCCCGAGGTGATGGGCAGCACGTCCACGCCGGACTCGTCGAAATTCGCGGCCTCCCACTGGGCTTTCTTCAGGATCGGACGCATCCCCAGGATCAGGGGCAATTCGCGGTCTTCGGTGTTGAAGGTGAACTTGATCGAGCGCGAGCCGGTCTGCTCCATTGTCTCAATCTTGTTCCACGCACCGTGATAGCGCGGGTGCCCCTTGGTGCCGAGCGTCTCATACGACCACATCACGTCTTCGACAGTCACGGGGGTGCCGTCCGAGAACGTAGCCTCTTCGCGCAGCGTGAACTCGACCCAAGTGCGATCGTCGTCAGTTTCGACCGTTTCGGCCAGAAGACCATAAAGCGTGAAGGGTTCGTCCCAGCTGCGGCCCATCAGGCTTTCGGCCAGCATGAAACGTAGCTGCCACGGAGTGCTGCCTTTGCGGATATAGGGATGCAGGCTGTCGAAGCTGCCCGCTTCGGCGAACACGATGCGCCCGCCTTTGGGCGCGTCGGGGTTCACATGGGGCAGCGCGGTGAAATCAGCGGGCAAGGCGGGATCGCCGTACATTGCAATGCCGTGCTGCGGTTCCGCCTGTACAGCCAGCACCGTAGACAGCGTCACAACGCCGGTTGCGATCATCCCGCGAAGCTTCTGGGTCATATTAGTTCTCATTGCGAAACAATCCTTCACGTCCCTGATTTATCTGAGGAAACACTAGAGGTGGAAATCCGCCTTTTCAAACTTTTAGCTTGGATAAAGGCGCCTAACCGCTTATAAAGAATGCACTGCTCGATAGGTTTCTTGCCTGTATGAAACCTGCCTCAATAACTTTACGCCCGCCTTGTGCGGGCGTTTTTTTATGGCGAATCCGGGATAGAGAGATCGCGTAAAGTGCGTCGTGGAGCGGATGAAGAATCGGGTGATTCCAAAGGTGAGTTTCCCCGCGCGAAAGCACTGGTGCCTTGGATTCCTTACGTTATGCTGCACTGCAACAGATTTATGCTTGTGGATAAGGAGCCCCAATATGGCCATCACCATGTCACTGGAAGGCAAAACAGCCGTCATAACCGGATCAAACTCGGGCATCGGCCTTGGGGTCGCCAAGGAACTGGCCCGTGCCGGTGCAGACGTTGTGCTGAACTCGTTCACCGATTCGCCTGAAGATCACGCCATCGCGGCCGAGATCGCGGAAGAGTTCGGCGTAACCGCACGTTATATTCAGGCCGACATGTCAGATGCCGAGGCCTGCCGCGCCCTGATCGAAAAGGCCGGTCGCTGTGACATCCTTGTGAATAACGCCGGCATTCAGCACGTGGCCCCGGTCGAGGACTTCCCGATCGACAAGTGGAACGCGATCATCGCGATCAACCTCAGCTCGGCCTTTCACACCACCGCTGCCGCTGTGCCGCAGATGCGCGTCAATGGCTGGGGCCGGGTGATCAACATCGCCTCGGCGCATGGTCTGACCGCGTCCCCTTACAAATCCGCCTATATCGCCGCGAAGCACGGCGTGGTCGGGCTGACCAAAACCGTGGCCTTGGAAACTGCCGAGGATCCGATCACGGCAAACGCGATCTGCCCCGGCTATGTGCTGACCCCGCTGGTCGAAAGCCAGATCCCGGATCAGATGAAAACCCACGGCATGGACCGCGATCAGGTGGTGCGCGAGGTCATGCTGGCCCGTCAGCCGTCTAAGGATTTCGCCACGGTCGAGCAGATGGGCGGCACGGCGACCTTCCTGTGTTCGGATGCCGCCGCACAGATCACCGGGACGACGATCTCGGTCGATGGTGGCTGGACGGCTCTGTAAACATGGCCTCACCCAAGCGGATCAACTTGGCCCTGCAAGGTGGGGGCGCGCATGGTGCCTTCACGTGGGGGGTGCTGGATTGCCTTCTGGAAGACGAAGGGATCGAGATCGCAGCGATCTCGGGCACCTCGGCGGGCGCCTTGAACGGGGCCGCTGTAAAGGCGGGGTTGGTCGCAGATGGTAAAGGCAATGACCGGGACGCGGCGCGCGCGTCTCTGGATGCGCTGTGGCATCGTTTGGCGGGGGTGAATGACCTGCGCCTGACCACATGGTTTGCCCAGTTCGCCCCGCACAGTGACCTGATCAGCCAAGCGCTGGAAGCGACGCCGGTGTTTGCGTGGGCCGATATGGCCAGCCGCGTGGTCAGCCCTTACGCCTATGGTCCGTTCTATGCGAACCCGCTGAAATCGGTGGTGGAGGCGTTCGACTTTGATCAGGTCTGCGCCACTACGGGGCCGCAGTTGCATGTCTCGGCCACCAATGTGCGAACCGGCAAGATTCGGGTGTTCCAGGGCGACGAGATCTCGACCGAGGCGATCCTTGCCTCGGCTTGCCTGCCAACGCTCTTCCAAGCGGTTGAGCTTGAAGACCCGAAGACCGGCACGGTCGAGGCCTATTGGGACGGTGGCTATACCGGCAACCCGGCGCTGTTCCCTCTGTTTGATCGGTCGCTGCCCGCAGATGTTGTCGTCGTGAACATCAACCCGCTGTTTCGGCCGGACGTGCCGACCACCGGGCAGGACATTCAGAACCGCATCAACGAGATCAGCTTTAACTCGTCGCTTCTGCGCGAGTTGCGGGCGATCAGCTTCGTGAAACGCCTGATTGCCGAGGGGCAGATGTCCTCGGACCAGATGCGGGACGTGTTGGTGCATATGATTGCGGATGACGCCTTGATGCGGGACCTGTCCATCGCGACTAAGCTGATCCCGACCGCCGTGATGCTGTCGCGGTTGAAAGAGGCCGGGCGAAAGGCTGCCGAAGCCTTTCTTGCCGCGCATCGTGGGGATCTGAACACCCGCAGTACGGTCGATCTGGAAGAGATGTTTGGTTAATGTAGCGTGCCGTTGGCAACGCCTAAGAGCAGCTTCGCCGCAATCGCCCACATCACCACGCCGATGATCACGTCAAGAACGCGCCACGAGGCGGGTTTTTCCATGACGGGCGCCAAGAAACGCGCGCCATAGCCAAGCGAGAAGAAGAAGGCGAAACTAGCGATCACAGCGCCGGTGCCAAAGGTGATCCGCGTGGGCCAGTCCGGATAGGATGTCGAAATCGCGCCGATCAGGCCCAGCGTGTCTAGATAGACATGCGGATTGGCCCAGGTGAAGGCTGCGGCGATGGCCAAGGTGGCCCACAGCCCGCGCGATTTTCCGGCGATCTCCATCGCATATTGGCCCTGCCACGCCGCCATAAAGCGCATCAGACCGTAGACGATCAGGAAGGCTGCTCCTGCCAGCGCCATGACGGTGGGGAGCGATGGCATTGCTTCAACCAAGGCGCCAAACCCGGCTACACCCGCTGCGATCAAGAATGCGTCCGAGGCGGCGCAGAACAGACACAGCCAAAAGACGTGTTGCTTCATCAACCCCTGCCGCAAGACAAAGGCGTTCTGGGCGCCGATCGCAAGGATGAGCGAAAACCCGGTCGCAAAGCCGGTCAGGGCAGGGGTCAAGCTCATGCGTCTTCGGTTTCAGCCGGTGGAAGGTTTGGATCTTTGGAGTTCGGATAGACCAGCCCGGCCGAGATCACCAGCTTGGCGGCATCCTCGACCGTCATGTCCAGTTCGATCACCGAATGGCGCGGCACGAACAGCAAGAACCCCGAGGTCGGGTTCGGTGTCGTCGGCAGAAAGACCGAGATGATGTCCTCGGCGACCGGAATACGCATGTCGACCTCGCCCTTGGCTTTGGTCGAGATGAACGCGATCGCCCAGATGCCTTTGCGCGGGTATTCCACCAGACAGGCCTTGTCGAACTTCGTGTCCGTTGATTGACTGAACACGGTCTCGGCGATCTGCTTCAGCCCGTTATAAAGCGAGCGTACAACCGGCATGCGGTCCACCAGCCCTTCGCCCCATGACAAGAACGACCGGCCAATCAGACCCTTTGTGATCCAGCCCACCAGAACGGTGAAAATCAGGAACACCACAACGCCAAGACCGCGCACGTTCACGCGCACGTCTTCGCCGAACAGCATCTTGAACCATTCGCTGTCTCCAAACAGCAAGTCGATCAAGGCGTCCGGTTGATAGGCGGCAGGTACGAAGGGCAGAACCCAGCTGTCGATCCAGCCCACAAACGTCCAAATCAGCCAGATGGTTATGGCGATTGGAACCACGACCACAAGGCCCGCAAGAAAGTTGTTGCGCAGACCGGTAAAAGGGCGCCACTTGCGCCTGTGATGGTCGTCCTGATCGTGCATGAAGGTGGGTTCCCGTATCTTCTCGCGCAAAACTTATGTGTTCGGGGTGAAATCGGCAATAGCCGTAACGTCAATTAGCCCTGATAGTTATCCTTTGAAACGGGTATTTTCAGAGGCTTACGCGCGTAGCACGCCGGTTGGGGGTGGACGCGCTGTAATGGAACCGCCTATCACTTTCCTAAGTGAGACATTCAGAAAGTAGCCCACCCCCGATGACCGCGCCCAGCCCGATCGCTGTAAATGACCTGACCGAAGCCCAGGCAAAGGACGAACTTGCCCGCTTGGCCGAGCTTCTCGCCGCCGCCAATCTGGCCTATCACGGCAAGGATGCGCCCGAGATTTCGGATGCGGACTATGACGCCGCCAAGCGCCGAAATACCGAGATCGAAGCGCGTTTCCCGCACCTGAAACATGCTGATAGTGCCTCGGATCAGGTGGGGGCGGCGCCGTCTGACGGCTTTGGAAAGATTGCGCATGAGGTGCGGATGCTGTCGCTGGGCAACGCCTTCAGCGACGAGGATGTCGCCGAATTCGTCGGGCGTATTCGATCTTTTCTGGGCTTGAGTGATAATGCTCCGCTGGCGATAACGGCCGAGCCGAAAATCGACGGGTTATCCTTGTCGATCCGCTATGAGCGCGGAATATTGGTTCATGCCGTCACCCGCGGCGATGGGTCTGTGGGTGAGAATGTCACCGAAAATGCACGCACAATCAGAGACATACCGCAGGTTCTTGAAGGGGCGCCCGAGGTGCTGGAGGTGCGCGGTGAAGTCTATATGTCCCATGACGACTTTGCGGATCTAAATGCGCGCTACACGGCGCGCGGTGGCAAGAGCTTTGCCAACCCACGCAACGCAGCCGCCGGGTCTTTGCGCCAG
>CALJDH010000013.1 GCA_938023895.1 uncultured Aliiroseovarius sp. | reverse complement strand
CGCCCCATTCCTGACCAACTGACCGGATCGTATCTTCGGAATAGTGACGTCGAGAATTCACGATGTCCGACACCATCATCAGAGGGATGAACATCACAAGGCAAAGAACGCCCACAATAATAAACCGCCAGCCGAGGGATCGCATGGCACACTCCTTCTACAATACCCCCCTACACTCTGGGTTGAGGCGCGACATGCAAGTTGGGGTTTTCCTTAGCGCCCGTGGCTTTGGTCATAGCCGTTCACGGGCGGGGACTGCCAATCGCCCAGCGCGCCCTCTTCCGGGGCAAATACTTCGACCAGAAGCGGATAGCATGCCGCACTGTCCGAGCTATGCTCGTCCGAGCAATCGCCGCCGGGGCACGCGCTGAGCGCCCCCAGAAGGTTAATTTCCGCAAAGAATTCAAGGTAGTCACCGGGACGCACGGGGCTGGCTTTCATGAAATACTGACCTGTGTCGCGGGTGAACCCGGTGCACATGAACACGTTCAGCACGTCATGCACATGCGGCTGTGCCGCGTCCAGCGAACAGCCCAGATGGTCGGCCAAGGCGCGGGTCAGGTTGGAATGGCAGCAATGATGATACTGCCCGCCAGACAGCAGGTTGTTGGTGTAGGGATCGCAGCGCGTGCCGATCACATCATGGACCGAGCCGCCAAATTCGTCGAACCCGTACCAATCCAGCGTGTCGTCGATAATCGTCGCCATCGGGCGCATGGCGGGAAAGCTGGTCCACATCCGATCCGCCACCGATAAGTGCGTTCCGTGCAGGGCGCGGGTTTTGCCCGAATAAAACCGCTCACTCAGATCATCGGCGTTCCACAGGTTCAAGTCCCCTACCTGCGGCCCTTCGACCGACGAGATGCGAAAGAACTGCCCAGCGGGCACATGGAAACTACGTGCATCACGGGCGGGAATCAGAACCTCGTCCACCTTCTGCGATGTTGCACGGGCAGCGCGGTAAAGCTCCAAATTCGGCGCCTTCAGACTGTCGACCGGGTAACAAATGACGGGCTTCACGGCCTTGCGGGCGTCAGCATCTGCCGGGGCGGCATGCGCGGGGTTCTGGGGTTTCATGGGGCGCTCCGATTGTGTGTTCGCATGAAGACATGCGTTCCGCGCAATTGACAAGCCCCCGTAGGATTGCCAAGTCAGACCCAAAGGGAGCAGCCGATGAAACTTGCTTATGTAATTGCGCCCGGTCGGGGCACGACGAACCTTCTTCTGGCAGGTGTGGCCGAGGCGTTGGCCGACAAAGGTGTGAAGCTGTGCGGCACTGTGCAGCTGGACACCGAACGGGCCGAAGAACATCACTGCGACATGGACGTGTTGGTGCTGCCCGACGGACCAAAAATTCGCATCAGCCAGTATCTTGGCGCCAATGCGCGCGGCTGCAAGCTGAACCCAGAGGCGCTGGAAACCGCCGTGGGTCAGACCGAAGAGCGCCTACGCGACGGTGCAGACCTGTTGATCGTCAATAAATTCGGTAAGCAAGAAGCCGAGGGCCGCGGGTTTCGCGAAGCTGTCGGGCAAGCCTTGACGCAAGACATCCCAGCGATCATCGGTCTAAGCGAAGGCGTGCGCGACGCGTTCATGGCTTTCGTGGGCGAGGCGGAAGAGATCGCACCCGAGCATGACGCGGTGATGGCGTGGGCGCTGTCCGCCACAGAGCGCGCGTGATCTGACGCGCGGCGAAAATTGCCGAACACAGGTCTTTCCACACGCATGGCCCGGCGCTAACGTGCCCCTGACGCGTGGCACGCCGCGCTGACCTCACCACATCGACAGGAGCCTTCCGTGAGCCAACGGTCTTTTCACACCCAGCCCGACCATAGTACCTATGACGTCGTGATTGTCGGGGGCGCCATCATGGGATCGTCGGTTGCGTGGTGGTTATCGCAAAATGCTGATTTTGATGGGCGTATACTCGTGATCGAACGCGATCCCAGCTTTGCGCAGTGCTCGACCGCCCATACAAATTCCTGCATTCGGCAGCAGTTTTCCGAAGCATTGAACGTGAAGATTTCACAATTTACGCTTCAGTTCATCAAAGACCTGCGCGCCAATATGGGCGGGGATAAGCGGATCGAAAACATCGAGGTGCAGGATTTTGGCTATCTCTATCTTGCGGATACCGAAGCGCGCGCCGAGGAACTGAACGCCGCACAGGCCATGCAAGCAGCCCTTGGCGCTGGCACCCGTATCTTGACCCGCGATGAGCTGGCCGAGGCCTATCCGTTCTACGATTTGGAAGACATCATTCTGGGCAGCCACGGCGCGGTCGATGAAGGCTATTGGGACGGAGGTGCTCTGTTCGATTGGTTCCGCCGCAAAGCCATCGAGGCGGGTGTGGAATATCTGTCGGGCGAGGTCACGGGCATTCAGGCCGACGGCACACGCACCACCTCGGTCACCCTGTCAGACGGCACGCAGATTGGATGCGGCCAGTTGGTCAACGCGGCCGGCCCTCGCGCGGCACTTCTGTCGAAAATGGCCGGGCTGGACGTCCCGATCGAGCCGCGCAAGCGCTTCACCTGGGTCTTTAGCGCGGCCAACCCGCTGGACCGCCCCCTGCCGCTGACCGTCGACCCCAGCGGCATTCACGTCCGTCAGGATGGGCCCGAGACCTATATGGTCGGCGCCGCGCCTCATGATGATGTCGCTGTCGCGCCAGAT
>CALJDH010000012.1 GCA_938023895.1 uncultured Aliiroseovarius sp. | reverse complement strand
AAACCGACGAGGCATAGTGCAGCGCGTGGGTCAGAATGTGGACGTTCGCATCGCGCCATTCGACCAATTGGCCGTCCATCCAGATCTTGCCGTCGCGATCATCATATCCGCTCATGTTTCCGTCCTTTCCAGTTCTGAGCCACAGTCTCTTCCGCAGCATTTTTCCATTTGTTGCGCGCAATCGGTCCGCATCGGACATAATATTTCGCGAAATCCGCAAATCGCTATCAATTGATTCTTGGAAAGTCAACAACACTGACATAAAACTGGAAACTGTAACATGATTTGTGATGAGGTCGTCATGAGTGAACGCCAGTCCCCCGGTGGACAAAGCCTTCTGTTCCTAACGGACGAGCAATTGCGCAAGGGCATCGAGGCGATGTTCTTCGCCTATCGCGGCTTTACGGCGGATCCGGATCGCATCCTAAATAAATACGGCTATGGCCGCGCGCATCACCGCGCGCTTCACTTTATCAGCCGTGCACCCGGCACGACGGTGAACAATCTTTTGTCCATTCTAGGCGTAACCAAGCAATCCCTTAACCGCGTGCTGCGGACGCTGATCGAAGACGAGCTGGTCGAAAGCCGCGTTGGCACCCGCGACAAACGCGAGCGGCATTTGTTTCTGACCGAGAACGGTACCGCGCTTGAGCAAGAGCTGTCCGACGCCCAGCGCGAGCGGATGCGTCAGGCCTATCGCGAGGCAGGCCCCGAAGCCGTTCAAGGGTTCCGCACCGTGCTTGAGGCCATGATGGACACCGACATGCAGCGCCATTTCACCCGGATGAAGGACAGCGGACATGACTGATGCACCCGAGGCTCATCTTCTGATCATCGACGACGACGAACGCATTCGCGGGCTGCTTCAGAAGTTTCTGGTGCGCAATGGCTTTTGGGTCAGCGCAGCCCGCGACGCCGCCCATGCCCGCCGCCTGCTGGCCGGGCTGGATTTCGATCTGATCGTCACTGACGTCATGATGCCGGGCGAGGATGGGATCAGCCTGACCCGATCCCTGCGCGAGACGCTGACCACACCGATCCTATTGCTGACCGCGAAAGGCGAGACCGAGGATCGCATCAAAGGGCTTGAGGCCGGCGCGGATGACTATTTGGCGAAACCGTTTGAGCCCAAAGAACTGTTGCTGCGGATCAACGCAATCCTGCGGCGCATGCCTGCCGCCACCGAGGATGCAGCCCCGAAGTCTCTGACACTAGGTGACAAGACCTATGACATCGAACGGGGCGAGCTGTGGTGCGGCGAAGAATTGGTGCGTCTGACGGCCACCGAAAACCAGTTGATGAAGATCTTCTCGGCCACGCCATCGGAACCGGTCAGCCGCGCGTCCTTGGTGGAACAGCTGGGCCGCGATCAGGGACAGGCACAGGAACGCGCTGTAGACGTGCAGATCACCCGACTGCGCCGCAAGCTGGAAGCGGACCCGAAACAACCGCGTTACCTGCAAACGGTCCGAGGGGCGGGGTATATGCTGGCGCCGGACTAAGCGCTGCTTAGTTGAAAAGCGCCTCGCATTCCGGGGGCATTTCAAAAAGCCAATCCTGAACTGCAAAGGCAGGAGTCGAAACGGGAATCAAACGCGTTTCACTTTCCTGCCCGACCGAGACTTCGCCCTTCCCGGTGAGCAGGTTCAGATCACAACTACCGATATCGTCAAGATTCAGCGTGTCGTACCAACGATAGGTATAACCCACGACCCTCATCGCATCGTCCCGCCAAGCAAGCGTATGGATCTGCTCCCACCGGTTCCGACCAATTGAACTGTTGTGAGACATCATTTGAAGCGAGCCGTGCGGAGTAACGGTCAGAGAAGGTTGCTGTCCGACCCCCCCAACCCAGATAAGGTTCTGCAACCAGATCGTTTGCAAACCATCCCCGAGCTTCAGAAGTAGATCGGCTTGGCCTTGGCCTCCGAAATCGACCAGCGCCACGTGGTCTGCGATACCATCCGCGTTGAAATCGGCGGTGACTTGAGTCGAAAACCCCTCGGCCATTGCTGGGGATGCGACCAATAGAAACGGGATGATCCAGCGCATGGGAACCTCTCTTGTTGTCGGGTCACTATTGCCCTAGCGTCGCGTCATGACAACGCTGCTTTACACCCACCCGGTCAGCTTCGACCACATCACGCCGCCCGGCCATCCCGAGCAAGTGGCGCGTCTAGAAGCGATCGAAACCGCCCTGTCTGCCCCGCATTTTCAGTCTCTAGTCCGGCCCGAACCGCCGGTTGCGTCGCTGGACCACGTGCGCCTTGGCCATTCCCGCGCCTATTTCGAGCGGATCGAGAATGCGCAGCCGGTCGAGGGTTGGGCGCAGCTGGATGGCGACACATTCATGGCCCCGGGCTCGTTCGAAGCGGCCCTGCGCGCGATCGGCGGCAATATCGACGCGGTGGATCGTGTGATGGCGGGCGAAGCGCAGAACGCCTTCATCGCGTGCCGCCCCCCCGGCCACCACGCCGAAAAAGCCAACCCGATGGGATTTTGCCTGTTCTCGACCGTTGCCATCGCCGCCATTCACGCGGCCAATGCGCATGGGCTGGATCGTGTCGCTGTTCTTGATTTCGACGTCCACCACGGCAATGGCACGCAGGATGTGCTGTGGCATGAAAGCCGGGTGCGGTTTGTGTCCTCCCACCAGATGCCGCTTTATCCGGGATCAGGTGGCCTTCACCAAAAAGGCGCGTTTGGTCAGGTGCTGAACCTACCCCTGAAAAGCGGCACTGGTGGCGTGGAAATGCGCGACGCGTGGGACCGCGTGCTGACCGACGAGATAGAACCTTACGCCCCCCAACTTGTGCTGGTTTCTGCCGGGTTCGACGCCCATAGGCGCGACCCTTTGGCAAATCTGCACTGGGAGACCGAGGATTTCGCATGGCTGGCGCATCGCATCTGCGATCTGGCGGATAAATGCTGCGATGGGCGGGTGGTATCGTCGCTTGAGGGCGGCTATGATCTGGAAGCCCTTGGCGACAGCGTCGGGGCCTATATCAACGTGATGATGGAGCGCGGCGCA
>CALJDH010000011.1 GCA_938023895.1 uncultured Aliiroseovarius sp. | reverse complement strand
GTGATCAAACCGATCTACGCCACCGAACGCGCGCAGACCGCAGGCGTGACCCGCGAAGACATCGCCGGCACCCTGCAGTTCGCCACTGACGGGCAGCGCGTAGGTGTCTATCGCGAACGCGAGCGTCAGATCCCGATCATCATGCGCCGCCCACAGGAAGAGCCGTTCAACATCTATGATCAGCTGGTCTATTCGCCGGTTGCAGGCAGCCATCTGCCGATCGAACAGGTCACAGACGGGTTCGAGGTGCGCACGGAAAACACCCTTGTGCACCGCCGAAATCGCGTTCCCACGATCTCGGTCGGGGCGGATGTGGTGCCGGATGTAACCGCCGCACAGGCGCATTCCGAAATCCGCGCCGCGATCGAGGCGATGCCGCTTCCCCCCGGTTACAAGCTTGAATGGGGTGGCGAGTTCGAGAACGCCAGCAACGCGCAGGCCAGCCTAGGCGCGCAGCTGCCGGTCAGCTTGCTGATCATGGTCATGATCTCGATCCTGCTGTTCAACGCGATCCGTCAGCCGATCATCATTTGGCTTCTGGTGCCGATGTCGGTGAACGGTGTGGTGATCGGCCTGCTCGGCACGGGACTGCCCTTCAGCTTCACCGCGCTTTTGGGCCTGCTCAGCCTGTCGGGGATGCTGATCAAGAACGGCATCGTTCTGGTCGAGGAAATCGACCTAGTCCGCGCCGAAGGCAAAGCCCTGCGCCCTGCGATCATCGAGGCCTCGGCCTCCAGGGTGCGCCCCGTGGTGCTGGCTGCCGTGACCACCATCCTAGGCATGGCCCCGCTGCTGGGCGACGCGTTCTTTGTGTCGATGTCCGTCACCATCATGGGCGGTCTGGCCTTCGCGTCGATCCTCACGCTGGTTGCCGCCCCGGTGTTCTACTACGTGTTTTTCAAGCGCGACGAAAAACGCGAAGCGATTTCTGCGACCTGACCCACCCCAACTCACGGAAGCAGAAAGAGAAGGGCGGCCCATTGGGTCGCCCTTTTTGCGTGCAGAAGGGGAATTGAAATGAGAAACCCAATTCCTCGGATATCTGATTGGTCAACCATCTGAGCAGTGCAGCAGCAGAACTTCTGGTTTGCGCAGACGAAAAGATGATAGATCAGGAGCACACCAATACTGGTGATGCCCGAGGCGTTGTTTCATCCTCGCAAACAGGAGGCGCCATCGGTGTCTAAAACAGCTCAACTGATCTTGAATTTCGGTACAGGATTGGGCGGGGCATTGGTAGCGCGACAGATCGGCCTGCCTATTCCGTTTCTGTTGGGAAGTCTGGCCGCAACAGCAGCGCTGTCGATGGGTCTTGCAGCACGGACTGGTCAACGGCTGTTTTATCCCCAAACGCTCCGAGAGATCTTTATTGCAGTGATCGGAGCGATGATTGGCTCGACCTTCACACCCGAGATCTTCGCCATGGCGCCCGTTCTGGCAATCACGCTATCTGCGATGGTTATCTTTGTGGTCCTTGCGCAGACCAGCAACTACGTGATCTTCAGGCAGCTTGGTGGATATGATCCCGCCACCGCCCGCTATGCAGCCATGCCCGGCGGGCTGATCGAAGCGATTGAACTCGGCGAAAAAGCCGGTGGTGATGTCGAGGTTCTGAGCATCCAGCACTTCGTCCGGATCGTCCTTGTCATCATTGTGGTTCCACTGCTGTTCCTGCTTGCGACAGGCGACACCGTGGGCAGTTCGGATGGGCAAACGCTGGGCAAATCCCAGACGGATTGGCGCGATTGGGCTGCCTTTGGGGTGATCGCCCCCATCGGATTGCTGATCGGACACCTTCTGCACTTTCCGGCCGCGCCGTTGCTTGGTCCGATGGTATTCACCGCGATCCTGCAAGCAACAGGAGCCGTTGACTTGCAAGGACCGACGCTCTTGCTGAACATTGCTCAAGTCGTTGTTGGCGCCAGCCTTGGTGCGCGGTTTGCGAGCAGCACCCCCAGAAGGCTTGCCGCTGCGCTGGGGTTGGGCGTGGTTTCGGTCGCCGTCACCATGGGCATTGCATCGGGAATGGCGTTGTTGTTGGCTCCGTGGGTCGCGTTGGATTTCCGAACCCTTCTGATCAGCTTTGCCCCCGGCGGGGTCACTGAAATGAGCCTTGTAGCCCTAAGCTTGGGTGTCAGTCCGGTTCTGGTCACAGCCCATCACCTGTTCCGCATTCTGTTCACCGTCGCTGTTGCGGTCCTGCTGTCGAAGCTTCCCCGGCACAAGGCCTGAACTGACGACCGGGGCAAGCGCGAGTTCGACGAGGATGCCTTACGATTCGACAACAACATCCAACTGCTCGGACAACGGAACGCTTTGGCAGCACAGGATATCACCCTTCACGATATCAGCATCCTCAAGCGCCATGCGGGCGTTCATATGAACCTCTCCGCGTTTTAGCCGCGCTTTGCAGGCACCGCAGACGCCTGATTGGCAGCTATAGGGAACATCCACCCCAGCCCCCAACGCGGCGGTCAGTAGGGTTTCACCTTTCTTGACCGCAATGTCGTGCGTCGTCCCGTTCAGGGCAATGGTGGCGCGTGCGGCAACCGAGTTGTCCACGACCACATGCGTTGTGGCCCCTCCGCCAAAGCTCTCCATGTGGATGCGATCTGTAGGCACATCCAGCGCCATCAACGCAGATTTCACATCTTGGTTCATACTTCCCGGCCCACAGATCCAATACTGCACGTCCTGCGCTTTGGGGGGCGCTTCCGAAATGGCCGCCGAGATGGCCGCAGCATCAACCCGGCCAGTGCGCCACGGCGTAAACCAGCTCCAAATTGACGGTGCGGACAGGACGTGGCGGACGGTCAATCGGTCTGGATGTCGATCCGTCAGGCCGGACAGGCAGTCCTGAAAGATGATGCTTTTCGCATCGGCATTGCCGTAGATCAGATGCGCAACCGAATGGGGCTCGTTCGTCATCACGGCGTTTATCATCGCAAAAAGCGGCGTGATGCCACTGCCTGCGCCAAAGAAGTAATGCGTGCGCCGTGCGGTGGCGCTGGGCGTCAGGGTGAAACCGCCGAACGGGGGCATGACCTCGACTTCGTCCCCCACGTTCAGCGCATCGCCGATGTGGTTGGACACTTTCCCGTCCCTGACCCGCTTTACGGTAATCCGAAGCTCTGCGCCGGGTGGGTTCGAGATGGTATAGCTGCGTCGTTCTTCTTGGTCATCGAATACGAACCGCAAGGTCAGATGCTGCCCCGCTGCCCATGTGAAGTCATCTTGCAGCACGTCAGGGATGTTGAAGACGACACTGGTGGCGGCCCCGTCGATCTCGGGCGTGATGCTGGCGACGGTCAGTGTATGAAAATCGTTCGACAATTCGGGCCTCAACGGTAGTCGATTGTGGTGGTGAGCGCGCGGATGACTGGCGCGCCAAGATGATTGACGATCAAGAATCGATCCGTTTGCTTCATTTGGCCAAGATACCCCCGCCACAGATAGCTAACCCAAGTCGTCGCGGTGACGACGGTGCCATCGTCTGCTTGCTTGGTGCGGAACGAAGGATCCTTGCGGAAGGTCTCGGTATACCCTCGCATCGCCTCGGCATAGTCGGGGTCGTCCGCCCAATCAGGCGTCGTTTCCCAATCTGCCATCTTGTAGCTGAACTGATCGTCGGGCTGCCCCATGCCGTACTTGATCGTGATCGCGTGGACGGCATCGGGGTGCCAGTCCTTCCAGCTATTGGCCAACCCGGCCTCATCCATGGCGGCAAAACATCGCTGGGCCAAATCCATCGGCTCGGATTTCGGGGCAGCCAATGCCAAACCTGCCGCAAGCAGAAGACCAATCGCGTCGCAGTCATGCGTTTCATGTATCGCGCGCCTCTTCAGCCTGCATGAAGTCCAAAATGGCCTGCTGGTGGCCAGTGATGGGGCTTTCCCCCACTGCCGCCGGTCCGATTTCAAGGAATGGGCTGGCAAGCGCCTTTTGTTGTTGCTCGCAGGCATAGACATCTTCGGCGGTGAAATCGCCCGAAGTCATCGGATCGTCCTCGCCAGCGACGTCATGTTCCGCATATTTCGGCCCGCCGAAGCTTTTCCAGAAACCCCAGCTACTCCAGCCTTGTTTGGTGAACTCCCAGCTGGATGCATTTGCCAGCTTCGTGCGGTTTTCCACGCGCGTTAGGTTGGGCCCCAGCGGGGTGATGATAAACAGGTTCCAGCTGTCTTCACTTGCACCCAGCCCAATGCCCGGGAACAGCATGGGCACCCACGCGCCAGTATGCGGTTCGGGGATCACGCGGGGCGTGGGCAGATTGGCTTCTAAGTCCTTGGCATAGTCGTCCGAGGGTGGCTCCCAGAAATGATGATGCGGCCCCTTCCAGCCGTATTCGGCCTTCGCATGGTCATACATGTGAAGCGTGTTCGAATGCAGATGGCTCAGGTGATAGACGTCGATGTAGTTCTCGACGACGATCTTCCAGTTGGCCTTGATTTCATAGCTCTGGCGCGCTTCGGGATATTCCACCAACTCCTCGGGTTTGTGCGGCCCAAGATGGGGGTCGACCGCACCAAACCATTCGGCCAAAGACGGCGCGTCTGGGTCGGGATGGACGAACAGCATCCCACGCCAGATGTCGATGCTGGCGGGCTTCAGGCCAAGGCATTTTTTGTCGATCCCGTTGGGGTATTCGGTCACCTCGTCCGGAACCGAAATCAGGTTGCCCTCAAGATCATAGGTCCAGTCGTGATAGGGGCAGGTCAGTGCCTTCTGCGTTTTACCAACAGCGCGGATTAGCTGCGTGCCGCGATGGCGGCAAATGTTGTGAAACGCACGCAGGCGGAAGTCGCGCCCCATCACGATGAAGATGTTGTTCAGCCCCGCTTGGACCGAGATGTAATGCCCCGGCTCGGGCACGTCCTCGGCCAGACCGGCAAACCGCCAGCTACGCGAGAATATCAGGCGTTGTTCGCGGTCAAACCAGTCTTGCGAGGTGTAGGCCTCGACCGGCAGGCGGTGATACATATTGGTCATGACGGGCCTCACACAAGCCATTGGGCATATTGCGGAAACAGGGATGCGGCGATCATCATCAGGCCGAAAAGCGCCCACAGGATCGCAACCGCCCAAAACAACACCGGGTCGTCTTCACGCTGCACTTCAAACACCAGATGCGCCTGTCCGGTCATGACCGTTGGAACAAGCCACCACAGGAACAACAGGCCCCAGACCCAGTACATTCCCAGAAGGGCAGCGATCACAAGGACCGGGAACGCGATGTAGTTGAGAACGCGGCTGCTGTTCATTTCGGTGTCTCCAAGCTGGCCGCAAGGATCGTTGCGGCCTGTTTCAGTTCATCGCGCCATTCCGCCGGAGGTTTCAGCGGCGTCATGGCGTCGAGATTTACATAGGATGAGGTGATGCCCTGTGCTGCAGCGCGCACGCTTGCGACGTCAGCGCGAGGGGATAGGCGGGACAGTGCGCGTTCAATAACAGCAATGAAGTTTTCGAGGCTGGCCAGTAGCGGCGCCCGTGCGTCAGGATAATCTGCAATTGACGCCGTCAACGCCTGCCAGGCCAGCATCAAGCGCGCGTCAGAACCGCCATTGTCGGCGAACAGAAAATCAATCAGATCACCCGTCGTTTGCAGTCCCTCCACGGCCTCGGCCAGTGCGTTGGTTGAGACGGCGAAACCATCGACGACATAGGCCACCAATGCCGCGACCATCTGATCCTTGTTTCCAAGATAGTGCCGTAGGATCGGACGTTTCACACCGGCCTCGGCAGCGATACGCTCTTGCGTCGCCCCTTCCAGTCCGAATTGGGCCACGCATGTCAGGTAGGCATCCAAGATTTCTTGGGTTCTTTGGTCCTTAAGGCTGGGGCGTGGCATGGTATCCTCGTTTATTGTCACGAATGACAAATAAGTACTGAGAGTTGTTTGTCAATAATGACAAAAAACAATATTGCAATGGTTCCGGCTGAGCCCGCGTGACACCACCCGATACGCTCGACAGGAATCCCCGATCGCGCCTGCGGGTCCAATTGATGGGCAATATGATTTTCCAATAGGGGCCAGAAGATTCCCGAATCTGGCATTTGATCAAGGAAGCACAACAGTCAGAGAGTACGAGAAAGGACTTCTATGACCAAAGCGGCAATCCACGAGGCGAAAGCAGTCATGCAGGCCCATCTGGACGCTCTGAATGAGCGGGATGCAGATGCCATCACAGCGGCGCTGCGCATCCCGCATTTCCGTTTGTCCGGTGATGCCGTGAAGGTATGAGAAACACCTGACCGATACCTCACTGACTCCCCCCGTGCGGGGGGGGGGAGCGACTGGGGTCATACCGAGCGGGGTAGGCTGGAGACGCTGCAAGCCTCTGATACAAAATCGCATTTTGATGTCCAGGTGGATCGGTTCGACACGTCCGGTGCCCCGCTAGTCTCCTTTCCGTCCCTCTGGGTGATCACCAAGATCAACGGTGTCTGGGCAGCGCAAATGCGATCTGAAGGCGCTGGAGATGGAAAGGATATTGGCAAGGGTTCCGCTGGCAACGAACCAAATGTCTGGGCGGACTTTACCCATATGCTGGCCAAGCATCGCCCTAGCTTACAGTGTATAGGCATCATCACCATAGGTCGTCTGCTGAACTATGTTGGTCTCGGAAAGGGCGGCCAGAATGCGAGGGTGGGCACCCTCACTGTAATTATCCAAGAAGCTGTGTTTCATCGTTGTCTCCATTCGTCTTTCCTCAGACATATGGATGAGACAGGCGCGAATATTGAACGATACTACGTCTTTTGCCGGATGTACCATGCAGGTGTGAGGCCATAGGTGGCACGGATATCCCGGGTCAGATGGCTTTGATCGGAAAAGCCTGCCTCGAACAAAGCATCAGCAATGCTGGTCGCGTCTTGCAGTATATCTCTTGCCCGGCGGACACGCGCTTGCATCGCATATTGATAGGGCGCCATGTGAATTTTCTTTCGGAAGCGGGGCATGAACTGGCGTTTCGTGAAGCCGGGCAAGTCAGCTAACGTCAATATGTCGAAGGTTCCCTGAATGTTGTCTTGGATATATGCGCGGACTTCCACCAACTCCCTCTCGCCGACAACCCTTTCTTCGGTTCGAGCGTCAGACAGGGTTTCAAAGACTTGCCCTACGGTTTGCAGCACCTCCTACTCCAACAGGAGCCGAGATATCCTTTGAGGCGTGCCACCATTCGCCTTTGCACCAAACATCGTGAACGCCGTCCTAAATGACACCTACCAAGTATTCCTCATGAGAATGCCGAGGAAATGTCTGTTTGGTGTAGTCCGCTCTGAAGCAATCAAACCCACCAAGAAGATCGGTGTGTTTCAGTGTCGCATCGTTCTTTGGACGGCGACCTGCAGGCGTATTCGTGTCTGGCATGCGGTCAAAGTAGTTTGGACCCGCGAGATTTTCAATTTCACCAATTCACCGAGAAAGCAGGCATTGGTAGCCAGTGCGACGAAGGTCGGGTTCCCGCCCTTTCTAAAGCTTCGCTGACCATACGACAGTTTCCGGGTTGGGTGCTCTTGACGCCCAGAAGCACATGAAATATGTCCTGTTTTTACTGAGCGGGCGTTGTGTAGTGGTAAGACCTTAGCCTTCCAAGCTAATGACGCGGGTTCGATTCCCGCCGCCCGCTCCAAAATCTTCTGACATCGCAGATTTGTCACCCGAGTGGGGTCTTTCGCGGGCGTTTAGTCCCGCGCGTAGACGTCTTCGTAGCGGATGATGTCGTCTTCCCCCAGATAAGATCCGGTCTGGACCTCGATCAGGACCATGGGCACTTTGCCGGGGTTTTCCATCCGGTGCGTGGCGCCCAGCGGGATATAGACAGACTGGTTTTCGCTGACCAGTTTGACCTCGTCATCCACGGTCACCTTGGCGGTGCCTTCGACCACGATCCAGTGCTCGGAGCGGTGGTGGTGGGACTGCAGCGACAGGGCCGCGCCGGGGTGCACGACGATGCGTTTGACCTGGAACCGGTCCCCCACAACAAGGCTTTCGAACCAGCCCCATGGGCGGTGATCCTTGGGGAAAGCCTCGGCCTGAGGGGCCTTCTGTTCCTTCAGCGCGGTGACCGCCTGTTTGACCTCTTGCGTGCGATCCTTGTGACTGATCAGAACCGCGTCGGGCATGGCGACGGCGACGATATCCTCAAGGCCGATGCCGACGATCGCCTGACCTTCCACTTCCGAGCGCAAGAGTGTGTTCTGGCAATCAATCGACGTGGCTGGACCAGACAAAGACAGGCCATCCGAATGAGTTTCACGCCAGACCGCCGCCCAATCCCCCAGATCGGACCAACGCCCGGCGAACGGGACGACGGACAGGTTGTCGGCTTTCTCCATCACCGCATAGTCGATCGAGATTGGCTTGGCTTGGTCCCATGCCACGGGGTCGAGACGGGTAAAGCCCAGATCCCGCTTGGCGCCGTCTACGGCGCCTTTGACGGCGGCCATAAGCTCGGGCGCGTGGGTTTCGAACGCCGCCAAAATGGTGGGGACCGAGAACAGGAAAATCCCGGCATTCCACAGGTACCGTCCCTCGGCCAACATGCTGGCGGCGGTTTCCACATCCGGTTTCTCGACAAAGGATTTCAGCGGCACGGCGGTCATGTCGCCCGTCGGTGCCGCGTCCAATTCAAGATAGCCATAGCCGGTTTCAGGGCGATCCGGGCTGATGCCGAATGTCACCAGCTG
>CALJDH010000010.1 GCA_938023895.1 uncultured Aliiroseovarius sp. | reverse complement strand
TGTCGGCGCTTCTGGTGGCCACGCTGATGTGGGCGCGGCTGGATAACCCCTATGTCTGGATCACGCTTTTCGTGACTTATGGCTTTGGTTTGATTGGCTTTGCGGATGATTTTGCGAAAGTGTCGAAGAACAACACCGCCGGGGTTTCGGGCAAAGTTCGGCTGGCGATTGGTCTGGCGATTGCAGCTATTGCGGGCTTCTGGGCATCCAGCGTGCATCCCGAAGGGCTTCAGTACCAATTGGCCTTCCCGGTCTTCAAAGACACGCTTCTGAACATGGGCTTTTTCTTCATCCCCTTCGTGATGATCGTGATCGTCGGGTCGGCGAATGCGGTGAACCTGACGGACGGGCTGGATGGATTGGCCATCATGCCGGTGATGATCGCCGCAGGGACGTTGGGCGTGATCGCCTATGCTGTGGGCCGTGTCGACTTTACCGAATATCTGGACGTGCACTATGTGCCGGGTACCGGTGAGCTGTTCGTCTTCACCTCGGCGCTGATTGGCGGGGGCTTGGGCTTCCTGTGGTACAACGCGCCGCCCGCCGCTGTGTTCATGGGCGACACCGGGTCTCTGGCGCTTGGCGGGGCACTGGGCGCCATAGCCGTTGCCACCAAGCACGAGATCGTGCTGGCCATCGTGGGTGGACTTTTCGTGGTCGAGGCGCTCTCGGTCATCATTCAGGTGCTGTATTATAAGAAGACCGGCAAACGCGTGTTCCTGATGGCCCCGATCCATCACCACTTCGAACATAAAGGCTGGCAAGAGCCGCAGATCGTCATCCGCTTCTGGATCATCTCGCTGATCCTGGCGTTGATTGGGTTGGCGACGCTGAAGGTCCGCTAAGCATCACTAAAGTTCTTCCAAACGCCCCGCCTATTCGGCGGGGCTTTTGTTTTTCGGCCAAACCCTTTAGCGATAAAATGGACGAATGCAGGAGGCACGCATGATCCCGGTGAAAGGTTTTGAAGGACGCAAAGTTGCGGTTCTGGGGCTTGGACGTTCGGGACTTGCCACGGCCCATGCGTTGGAAGCTGGCGGTGCCGAAGCGCTGTGCTGGGATGATGGGCAGGAAGCCCGCGAACGTGCGGAAGGGCAGGGGCTTATCCTGCATGACCTGAACAAGGGCAACGCGTGGGAGGACGTCGCCGCCTTGATCGTCAGCCCGGGTATTCCGCACCTCTATCCCGAGCCCAACAAGCTGATCGCCCGCGCGATGGAAGCAGGCGTGCCAGTCGACAATGACATTGGCCTGTTTTTCCGCAGCTTCGCCGATCAGGAATGGGACAATTTCGATACCCTGCCGCGCATCGTCGCGGTGACGGGATCGAACGGAAAGTCCACCACCTCGGCCTTGATCCATCACGTGCTGGAACACGCGGGCAAGCCGACGCAACTGGCGGGCAATATCGGGCGTGGCGTCTTGGACATCGATCCCGCCCATGATGGCGAGGTCGTTGTTCTGGAGCTGTCGAGCTATCAGACCGATCTGGCGCGTTCCTTGACGCCGGACATCGCGGTCTTCACCAACCTGTCACCCGATCATCTGGACCGTCACGGCGGCATGGGCGGCTATTTCGCGGCCAAGCGTCGTTTGTTCGCCGAAGGTGGCCCGGATCGCGCCGTCATCGGTGTAGACGAGGCTGAAGGCGCCTATCTGGCGGGACAACTGTCCGAGGGCGCGGCGGATGACCGGGTGATCCGCATCTCGGTTGATCGTAAGCTCACTGGCCCGGGCTGGCAGGTCTTCGCCCGCAAGGGTTTCCTGTCTGAGTATCGTAAGGGACGTCAGATCGCCTCGGTCGATTTGCGGGCCGTAAAGGGGCTGCCGGGTAGCCACAATCACCAGAACGCCTGTGCAGCCTACGCGGTGTGCCGGTCGATTGGGCTGGCCCCCAAGGTGATCGAGGCCGCATTTCATGCCTTCAAAGGCCTTCCCCACCGCTCGCAGTTGGTGGGCGAAAAAGACGGCGTGGCGTTCGTCAATGACTCGAAGGCCACCAATGTGGACAGCGCCCGGGCGGCTCTTGGAGCTTTTGACAACATCCGCTGGATTGCCGGTGGATTGGGCAAGGATGGCGGGATCGAAAGCCTGTCGGATGCGCTTGGCAATGTGACCAAAGCCTATCTGATCGGTCATTCCGCCCGCGAGTTTGCCCTGCAACTGGGCGACGTCCCTTATGAGATCTGCGAGACGATGGCAAATGCCGTTGCGGCCGCCGCCAAAGATGCGAAATCCGGTGACACGGTGCTGCTGGCCCCCGCCGCTGCCAGCTTCGATCAATATCCCGATTTCGAAAAGCGGGGCGAGGACTTCACTCGGCTGGTTCAGGACTGTATTCAGGATATGTGAGCGATACCGGTATTCCGCGGTATGCTAAGTCTCTCAAAAAACCCTTGTTTTTAAGGGGTTGTAATGTGTCACGTCTCTGTTACGACTTTGCGCGTAGGAGACACGCGCATGATGAATTTGACCGACCATCCGGACCGCTATGACCTTGCGAACGAGCTGCACGCCCGTCCATCGCCCGCACTGAGCGCGCCCGGGACGGCTGTCTATCTGGCCATTAAACGTCCACAGAATGCTGCAAACCGGGATCGTGAGGCGGATCGCCAACATCTGATCGCTTTGCTTGACCGTTTCGGTGCCCCGCATCCCAGCCCTGGTTCGAACCACTATTTCGGCGAGATCGGTCGCTATCACCTGAAATGGGAACAGCATAACGAGTTCGTTAGTTACACGGTGTTTTCTGACGGGATCTCGTCGCGCGCGTTTGATCCGGCCGCCTTCGATGTTTTCCCGGATGATTGGCTGGCCAACGCGCCGGGTGCCCGCATCACGTCGGCCCATATCCGGGTTCAGCAGATGCCGGGCACGGAAAAGGAAATGGACAAGCTGGTGCGTGAATGGTTCGTATCGGAAAGTATTGCCTCGACCTGGGTGATTGATCGCTCTGCGATGGTCGCAGGCGATTTCCGCATCGACCCCGCTGGTCATATGCGCTTCGTGGCTTTTGTTGCGGAAGGCACC
>CALJDH010000009.1 GCA_938023895.1 uncultured Aliiroseovarius sp. | reverse complement strand
CCGTTTGGCACGGGTGAGGGGCTGTACGGTACCGCGCTGGCCCCGTTCACGCTGGAAACGCTCTGGATCATTCTGCCTTACGCGGTGATCCTGGCCGCGATTGGCCTTATTGAAAGCCTGCTGACCCTGAACCTTGTGGGCGAGATGACCGGTCAGCGTGGCGGCGCCTCACAGGAATGTATCGCGCAAGGCACATCTAACGTGATTACCGGATTCTTTGGCGGTATGGGCGGTTGCGCGATGATCGGTCAGTCGATGATCAACGTTCGATCAGGCGGTCGTACCCGCATCGCCGGCATCGCTGCCGCGCTGTTCCTGCTGCTGTTCATCGTTGTGGCTTCAAGCTGGATCGAGATGATCCCGCTGGCCGCATTGGTCGGCGTGATGTTCATGGTGGTGATCGGCACTTTCGCGTGGAACTCGTTGAAGATCCTGCGCCGCGTGCCGCGCACCGACGCCTTCGTCATCCTGCTGGTGACCGCAGTGACCGTTTATGAAGACCTTGCAGTTGCGGTTGTCGTGGGCGTGATCGTTTCGGCACTGGCTTACGCATGGAACGCCGCCGCGCGCATCCACGCTGTCACCCGCGAAGAGAACGGCGCCAAAGTCTATGACGTGGAAGGCCCGCTGTTCTTCGGCTCGTCTGAAGGCTTTATCGAACTCTTTGACGTCAAGAATGACCCCGACCTTGTCGTGATCGAATTCGCGCGCTCGCGCGTGGTGGACCAATCGGCGCTGCAAGCGATCGAAGCAGTAGCCTTGAAATATGAAGCGTTGGGCAAGAAGGCCCAACTACGCCACCTGAGCCGCGACTGCCACGACCTATTGACCAAAGCTGGCCACCTGGTGGTCGATAGCGATGATGACCCCGATTACGAGGTCGCCGTGGACTATTCGGTCAAAACCGGGATCCTTGGTGGACACTAACGAAAAGGCGCCTTTGGGCGCCTTTTTTCTTGTCTTACGTTACTCGCCAGGGCGCTTCAGGGTAAAGCCGTCACGCACCACGGAATAATCGCGATACCCCAACCGGGCCAATGGTCGCGCGCGTGTGATGTCGAAGATCCCGTCGACGATACAGTCATCACGCATATGGATCCCGGTCACCTCGCCGAAACAGACGTGATTGGCCTCGCCTGGCAGTTGCGTGATTTGCGTCAGTTTACATTCAAGCGCGGCTGGGGCGGCGGGCAGGCGGCAGGCCGCGATGGTCTCGCACTCTACCCGCTCCAAACCAGCCGCGTCGATTTCATTGACTTCGCGCCCGAAACTGGCAGCGCTGATGTTCATCGCATCCGTTAGCTCTTCTGACACCATGTGGACGCAAAACACGCCGGTCTGGCGGATGTTGTCCAGCGAATCCTTACCTATTTCCCGATCCGCTTTTCCCGAGGTTGTGGCGAACATTACCTGCGGCGGGTCATAAGCCACCCCGTTAAAGAAGGAGTAGGGGGCTAGGTTATCGCGTCCATCCGCATCGCGCGTGGTGATCCAGGCAATCGGGCGCGGGACAATCAGGGCGTTGAACGGGTTATGCGGCAGCCCGTGCCCGTTTTCGGGTTGGTAGAACACTGGCTTATCCCTTCCGTTTCATGGCCTTGCCGTGATAGCAGGAAGCGAAAGAGAAGCCAAAGGCAACACGAGGGCGGGCAGCTGTATAATCTGTCTCAGGAAACGCAGGAAGATTGGTGGGAGGTCGAAGCCCTTTACGACCTGTGCTTTGCGCCCGGGCGCGAGGCGCTGTCATCCTATCGCTTGCGCGACAATGTCCCGCCTATTCCAGAGCTGTCCATGGTAGCCCGGGACGCAGATGGCGTTCTGGCCGGGGCGATCCGCTATTGGCCCATCGCCATTGTCGGAGAACACACGCACGAAGCGCTGCTGCTGGGGCCGGTGGCTGTACACCCAACCCGTCAAGGCGAGGGGCTGGGTGGCCATCTGATCCGTCAAAGCCTTGGACGCGCGGCTGAACTGGGTTGGGATCGTGTGATGCTGGTGGGGGATGCGCCGTATTACCAGCGGTTCGGATTCACCCGGTTAGAGGGGGTAGTGATGCCGCCGCCCACCAACCCTGACCGGGTTCTCGCCTATGATCAGGACTGTGGGTCGTGGCATGGTGTGGCGGGTGACGTGCGTAGGTTTGACGACGCCTAACACTACGCTGGGTAAACCTTAGCGAAAGGTCGGTTGGTTCCGACGCACCGATGTGAATACACAGAATGTTGCCGGTCGGGCTTGCGCACCGATGGTTTGCCGCGTCATGCGTTCCAGCCTTTGTTGCCAATACGGGGACTTCCGGTTCTGCAACAGCGGATGCCATACCCGCTGAGCGCGTGTGCCGCGCGACTGATCTAGTTTCCACTGACGTGATGGAGCAGGGAGCTTGGGTGCTGTGAGGGTTAGAACGCCCATGCCAATGACGGCAAATCCGGCGAAAACGGCGTAGGCCGCGAAGGCAGCAAGCGGGCCAAGCCCCTGTGAAAACGCCGTGACGGCGGCGATAGAACCGGTAAACACTCCAGTGACGAGTACACGAAACAGCATGGGTCTCTCCTTTCGCGGGCGGTCCAGGCAATGCGCCGAAGAACGAGCCGCAATATGATCTTCCAAGGTACGTGCGGTTCGACTGGCCCGGTCATCGGGATCGAAGCGCGCGCGTCGCTGTTCTACGATTGTTCTAATTGTCTGAAGATTTTCCTAACCGGGCGTGACGCGGGGCGAAACGGACTGTTTCTTACACCGCGTTTTCCGCCAGCCACGCCTTTACCGTTGGACGGACCGATTGCTCGCCCGACAGGCGTGCCGCGTCGATTAGTTCGCGCAAGTCATCCAGATTGGTGCGTCTTATCAAGCTTTTGACCGGACCGATCGAGGCAGGCCGCATCGACAGATGCCGCATCCCAAGCGCTGCAAAGCACACCGCTTCCAGCGGTCGGCCTGCATCCTCGCCACAGAAACTGAGCGGCGTCCGCGCCGCGTCGCAACGTGTCACAATCTCTTCAATCAGGTTCAGGAACGAAACGTTCAGCGTGTCATAGCGCCGCCGCACGCGCTCGTTCTCCCGGTCCGCCGCATAAAAAAACTGCTTCAGATCGTTGCCGCCGATCGAGATGAAATCGGCCATCTCGAAGAACTGCTGCGGGGCAAACACCATCGACGGAGTTTCCAGCATGGCTCCGATCTCGACCTTCTCGGGCAGGATATGTCCTAGCGCCCGTTCGCGTTCGATCTCGGCCAAAAGCATTTCGCGGGCATCTCGGAATTCGTCCAACTGCGCAATAAACGGGAACATGACGGTCAGGCGACGTCCAGCGGCGGCACGGATCAGCGCCTGCAGTTGCATCCGCATGACCCCCGGCTTGTCCAACCCAACGCGGATCGCGCGCCAACCTAAAGCGGGGTTTGGCTCGTCCAGTGGGTTCATATAGGGCAGCACTTTATCCGACCCGATGTCGAGCGTGCGGAAGGTCACCCGCTTGCCTTTCGCGGCATCCAGCACGCGGGCATAGGTCGCGGCCAGATCGCCCCGGCGCGGCACACGGTCTACGGTCAGGAATTGTAACTCGGTGCGGAACAGGCCCACGCCATACGCACCCGAGCTTTCCAGCGAAGGCAAATCGGCCATCAGGCCCGCATTCATGTGCAGCTTCACTTCGGTCCCGCACAGACCCATCGCAGGCTTGTCGCGCAGGCTTTGGTAGCGTTCCTGCTTCGTGGCCTCCATCGCCATCTTGTCGCGGAATGCCGAGATGATCGTGTCTTCGGGGCGCAGATGCACCACACCGTTTTCCCCGTCCACAAGGATGTGGTCACCGTTCAGCGCCTCGGTCGCGATGTGGCCTGCCTGAATGATCAGCGGGATCGCAAAGGCGCGCGCCACGATTGCCGCGTGACTGGCGACCGAGCCTTCTTCCAGCACGATCCCCTTCAGGCCGCGCCCATATTCCAGAAGCTCGCCCGGCCCGATATTTGTGGCGATCAGGATCGGGTTTTCCGGCATCTCGGCCCCGGTATCTTTGCCCTGTCCGGTCAGGATGCGCAGCAGGCGGTTCGACAGGTCGTCCAGATCATGCAGCCGTTCGCGCAGGTAAGGGTCCGGCACCTGGCTCATCCGGGCACGCGCGGCGGATTGTTCTTTTTCAACGGCTGCCTCGGCGGACAGACCGCGCGAAATGTCTTCGGCCATGCGCCGCATCCAGCCCTTGGAATTGGCAAACATCCGATAAGCTTCCAGAACCTGCATCTGTTCTTTGTCGGTGGTCTGGGCGTTCTCCAGCATCTCATCGACAGAGACGCGCAGCATGTCGACCGCATCGTTCAGGCGCTGAAGTTCCACATCCGGATCATCCGCCACCGGGTTGGTCACCACCACGCGGGGTTCGTGCAGCCAGACATGGCCTTCCGCCGCGCCTTCCTGACCGATGCCGCCCTTGAAAGTGGCAGGCCGCTGGTGCAGCGCACCCATCGCCTCGCCTTCGCCGACGAAGGCACCCAGCTCAGTCATTTCGGCCAGCACCATTGCCACGACTTCGATGCCGTAGATCTCGTCCGGCGAGAAGACGCGGGGATCCTTCGACTGGATGACCAACACACCCAGCTTTTCGCCAAGGCGCTGAATGGGCACGCCAAGGAAGCTGGAGTAAATCTCTTCCCCCGTTTCCGGCATATAGCGGAACCCGCGCGCCGACGGGGCGTCTTCGGTGTTCACCACCCGGCCAGAACGCGCGACGCGGCCCACAAGCCCTTCGCCCACACGCAGACGGGTCTGGTGCACAGCTTCGGCTTTCAGACCTTCTGTTGCACAGAGTTC
>CALJDH010000008.1 GCA_938023895.1 uncultured Aliiroseovarius sp. | reverse complement strand
TGGAGCCACGCCAACCCCGTCGATATTCTGGGCGATGCCGGTCCCGAGACCTATTCAGCCGCGGTGAAAGCCGCGATTGCCGATCCGGATAATGACGGCGTTCTGGTGATGCTGACCCCGCAGGCGATGACGGATGCTGTGACGACGGCACAAGCTGTCGTAGATGCGCTTCCCCGGCGGCGCAAGAAACCCGTTTTGGCCTGCTGGTTGGGTGAACCGGCGGTCGAGGAAGGGCGTGCGATCCTATCCAAAGCCGGTGTGCCGGACTTCCAGACGCCTGAACGCGCGGTCGAGGGGTTCAGCTATCTGGTCCAGCACCGGCGCAACCGAAAGTTGGCGCTGGAAGTCCCCCGTGCCCGCGCGTTTGAGAAAGGCTTGGATCTGGACGGTGCGCGTCTGATCATCGCGCAGGCTTTGTCGGATGGGCGTAAGATGCTGTCGGACACGGAAAGCAAGGCGCTGCTGAAGGCCTTCAACATTCCGGTAAACATGACAATCGAAGCGACGACCCCCTCGCAGGCTTTGGTGGCCGCGGAAACCGTGGGCTATCCGGTCGCGATGAAGATCGCGTCGCCCGATATCACGCACAAGACCAATGTGGGCGGCGTGCGGGTGAACGTGGCACATGCGACCTCGGTCTCGCGGGTGTTTCACGAGCTGGTCAAATCCGCCAAAGCCGCACGGCCCGATGCGCAGATCACCGGCGTCACGGTCGAGCCGATGGCGGGCCTGAAAGACCCGCGCGAGCTGGTCATCGGCGCCAGCCGTGATCCGGTCTTTGGCCCAACAATTCTGTTCGGCGCAGGGGGCACGATGGTCGAGGTCCTGAAAGACAGCGCCGTGGCGTTGCCGCCGTTGAATGCGGTTCTGTCCGAGCGCTTGATCAACAAAACGCGCGTTTCAAAGGCGCTGGACGGGTTCCGCGATTCCGCGCCCGTGGATCGCGACGCACTGATCGATGTGTTGAAGCGCGTCTCGATTATCGTGAGTTATCTGCCTGAAGTTATTGAGTTAGACATCAACCCTCTGTTTGTCAGCCCCGACGGGGTGTTGGCGGTGGATGCGCGCATTTCGGTCCAGCGAGCACCTGCAAAGGACGGCCCATATGACCATATGGCGATCCATCCCTATCCGCGCCACCTTGCGCGCGAGACGTATCTGTCGGACGGCACGCTTCTGGTGATCCGCCCGGTACGCCCGGAAGATGCCGAATATCTGCAATCCTTCGTGCGCGAGTTGTCGCCCGAGGCCCGACAGATGCGCTTTATGGGCTCGGTGAATGAACTTAGCCCGGAAATGCTGGCCCAGTTTTCCGCCATCGACTATCGCCGCGAGATGGCCTTATGCGCCATGGCCGAGATTGAGGGGCAAGATGTGCTGGTGGGCGTCGCGCGCTATGTGATCAACCCGGATCAGAAAAGCTGCGAGTTTGCCATCGTCGTGTCGGATCGCATCCAGCATCAGGGGCTTGGAACGCGCCTGATGAAAGGGCTGTTCAGCGCCGCACAGGATCATGGATTGGATGTGATTGAAGGGACGGTTCTGAAGAAGAACGACCCGATGTTGCGCCTGATGAAAGAGCTGGGCTTTACCCAGCGGCCAGACCCCGATGACCGCGACGTGGTCATTGTCGAACGCTGGCTTTGAGACGGGATCGAGGGAGGAAACCGAATGCTATCCATCATTTCGCACAATGAATGTCGCGACCACGACGCCGGCCCATTGCACCCGGAAAGCAAGGCGCGGCTTGATGCGATCAACAATCAGCTAATCATGTCGGGCATGGATTACGTGGTGCGCCATCACGATGCGCCGCTGGTCACCCGTGAGCAGTTGGAGCGCGTGCATGACAGCGACTATCTGGATCGCGTCTATGCGCTGGCGCCGGGTCAGGGGATGGAAAGCGTCGAGGTGGACGGGGACACGGTGATGAGCCCCGGCACCCTGAAGGCCGCAGAACGGTCCGCCGGATCGGGCTGCATGGGTGTTGATCTGGTCATGTCGAAAGAGGCCAACCCGATCTTCTGCATGGTCCGCCCACCCGGCCACCATGCGGAAAGCGACAAGGCGATGGGCTTTTGCCTGTTCAACAACATCGCCGTGGCTGCGGCCCATGCGTTGGAAGCTTATGGCCTGTCTCGCGTGGCGATCATCGACTTTGACGTCCACCACGGCAACGGCACGGAAGAGATCTTTAAGGCGGAACCGTGCGTGCTGTTCTGCTCGAGCTTCCAGCACCCGTTCTATCCCTTCACTGGGCACGAGAAAGAGACGGACAATCTGGTCGATATTCCCCTGTCCGCAGGCGCAGGCAGTGCTGAGTTCCGTGAGGCCGTGTCGGGCCATTGGATCCCGCATCTGCGCGATTTTAAGCCCGAATTCGTGTTCATCTCTGCCGGGTTTGACGCTCACGTTGCTGACGACATGTCCAGCGTTCAGTTGACTGACGCCGATTACGAATGGGTCACGCGTGAACTGAAGGCCGTGGCGGACGAGTTTGCCGAAGGCCGGATCGTGTCGATGTTGGAAGGCGGGTACGAACCAGACGTGTTGGCACGCTCGGTCGTGAAGCATTTGGATGTATTGCTGGGATAAGGGGCTTTGCCCCTCGGCCCGGACGGGCCTCACCCCAGGATATTTGTGGCAAGAAAATGCGAAAGGGTGAGGGCCGGGACGGTCAGGTGAGCCGGTCTGGGATGATCTTCGCCACGGTGGCCGCGTCAAGTTCGGGCGCGCGTCCGGCGACGAGGTCTGCCAGCAGCTTCGATGCTGCAGGCGAGGTTTGGAACCCGTATCCCCCTTGCCCGGCGCACCAGATGAAGCTGCGATCCTCTTGTGAGGGGCCCAGCACAAGATTGCGGTCGGGCGCGAAACTGCGCAGCCCGGCCCAATTCGAGATCATCCGCGTGACGGGTTTTGTGACCATGGCCTCGTAACGCGCGAGCCCCTCGGCCAGTACCATGTCATCCGCCCAAGCGTCCTGTGGCTCCATCGGGTCTTCTTCCTCTGGGGAAACGATGAGCGCGCCTGCGTCCGGTTTCGCATACCAGCTTTCGCCCGCCCCCATCACCATTGGCCACCTCGACACATCCATGCCCTCGGGCGCGGCAATTCGTGCCATGGACCGGCGATAGGGTTGAATGCCGATAGGCTTGATCCCGGCCATGGCCGCCACTTGATCGACCCACGGGCCAGCTGCATTGACCAGTGTTTTGCATTGAACCGTCATCTTGGGGGTTGTGACCTCCCACCCGTGGGGCAGGCGTGTGATGTCGGCGACTTTCGCGCGTGTGTGCACCTGACCATTCGCGCGAATGTCGCGGGCGAAGTTTTGCAGCAGACGGTCCGTGTCGATGTCCCACCCGTCGGCATGATAGCCCGCACCGATCATGGCGTCAGGATTGAGGATGGGAAACAGATCTAGCGCTTCGTCCGTGGTCAGGGGATCCATCTTCATCACCACAAGATCGTGGGCAAGCTCTTTGTCCTGTCCCTCGCCGCCAACAATCATCAGTCCCCGCGGGGACAGCACGCCACCATTTGCGGTTTCGTGATATTCGCGCGATGCGAGGTTCAGGGCGATCACGGAGGGAGCGCCATAGGTTGCCTCGTACATCGCTGCTGACCGGCCAGAGGCGTGATAGGCCAGCGCGTCTTCGGCCTCGAGCGCGCAGACGGTGCCGAGTTGTGCCAGCCGTGCGCCAGCCGAAATCCCGGCGATACCACCGCCGATAACAACGAAATCATACATTTTCTTCAATCCTGTCTGTCGCGGGCGCGGGCGTTGGTGTCAGCGCGGTCAAGCGGTCACGCAGCTCGGCGGTCATGTCGAAGGACAGTGCGTCTAGAGACGGCTGCAATTGCTCCAGCGACCGTGCTGACAGAATGGGGGCAGGGCGGGCCGGATGGCTGGCAACCCACGCCACCGCCAGCGTGGCCGGGTGCATGTTCACGTCCTGCGAAATCTCGGGCAAGGCTTCTGCCGCCCTGTGCATCCAGCCAAGACCATAGCGCGCGGCATAGCGGTGATCTTCGGACAAGCGGCCCGTGCCACCCTTTGCGTATTTCCCGGTCAAAAGCCCCCCACCCAGCGGCGAGTATGTCGCGGCGAGGATACCTTCGGAGGCACACATGGGCAGAAGCTCGACCTCGGCCTGACGTTTCACAAGGCTGTACATCGGCTGGATCACGTCGATCCGGGTGCCCAGCCCGTGTGCGATCGACTGCGCTTTCATCACCTGCCACGCGGCAAAGTTGGACAGCGCCAGATAGCGGGTTTGTCCGGCCGATTGCAGTTCGGCCAGCAGTTCGATCTGCGCGTTAATTGCGAGATTGGGGTTGAAGCGGTGCAGATAGAGAACATCCACCGCATCCAGACCCATCCGAGCCCGTGAGGTATCGAATTGCGCCCGCAGTGCCGCGACAGTGTCTGGCGCGTCGTAGCCGATCTTGGTGGCGATGATCAGACGGTCGCGAAGGGGCGCGACAAGCCGCCCGAGGATCGTCTCGGAGGCCCCGCCTGTATAGAGGTTCGCAGTGTCGAAATGAGTGACGCCCGCGTC
>CALJDH010000007.1 GCA_938023895.1 uncultured Aliiroseovarius sp. | reverse complement strand
CCAAGCCACGCCTCAGCAGCTGCGTCGATGGCAGGGGCGGCAAAATAGCGGATGAAGACCTCTGGCGCTGCAAAGCAAAGCTTCTGTAGCGAATTCCAGATCCGGTCATTGCTGCCTGCGGGGGCGAAATGGTCGGCTGCCTCTCCGCTTTTTGCCTTCTCGTCCTTGATGATCTGTTCATAGGCCGCCGAAGCGGCGTTGATTGCAGCATGATCCGGTTGCGCCTGTTTCAGCACGAACACGCCAGCGCCAGACTGCAGGATGCTCGCCCACTCGGCCATCAGAGTGCGACGTAAGTCTGGATTTGACAGGTGCTCGGTTAAGGCAGGGATGTCGTAGATCGGGATGTTCTTCTCGATCGTTTTGGCGAGAGGCACCTGTTCAGGAAGAAGCGCGCGTGCGGTCAGGGCAGCGAACTCATCCAAGCTGCAGGCGTCTGCGGAATAAAAGCCAGTTTTGGTCGGCATTGCGGTGTTCATCGGGGTCCTCCTGTTCGTCATAGGTAAAATACAGGCGTCCGGGACTTGATTGCGGTCGAAAACGCATCAATAAACCATCAAATGACACATCGCTTTCCCATCAAAGAAATCGCCCGACAGGCCGGGCTTGGAACCGCCACGGTGGATCGGGTTCTGAACGATCGCGCTCATGTCAGCCCGCAAACCCGTGCAAGGGTCGAGGCTGCCGTGGCCGAGTTGGAGGCACAGGAGCGTCAGCTTTCGGCGCGCGGACGGCGGATGTTTGTCGACGTGGTTGTCGAAGCCCCCCAACGGTTCAGCCGACAAGTTCGTGCCGCCTGCGAGGCAGTGTTGCCAGATCTGACCGAGGCTGTGTTTCGCCCGCGCTTTCTGTTTCAGGAAGTTATGACGGAAGACGAGATCATCGCCGCACTAGCCCGCATTAAAAAGCGCGGAAGTCAGGGCGTTCTTCTGAAGACACGGGATGTTAAGGCAATTGCGGAAGCAGTAAATGAGCTAGAGGCTGCCGGCATTCCGGTCGTCACACTAGTGACGGATATTCCGCAGTCAGAACGCACGGCTTATGTAGGGATCGACAATGCCAAGGCTGGATTCACTGCCGCATATCTGTTGGCCAACCTGTTAAAGGAACCCACCGGGACGGTTCTGACGTCGCGCAGTCAGGAGGCCTTTCAGGGTGAAACAGAGAGATTCCTGAGCTTTCGAGAGCAGTTCTTGGCCTTGCGCCCAAACTACGAAGTTCTGGAGATTTCCGGAGGGGCAGGGCTGTCCACAAAGACAAGACGTCGGTTCGTCGCAGGATTGGAAAACGTGTCTTCCGTGGATGCGGTCTATTCGATGGGCGGCGGCAATCGTGCGATCCTTGAAACGCTGGGCGACACTGGGCTCGCGCCACGGCAGTTCATCGCCCATGACCTTGACGCAGATAACCTTTCGTTGCTCAGGCGAGGCGATATTGGGTTTGTTCTACACCATGATTTGCATGACGACATGCGCCATGCCTTTCGCGCAATCTCGGCACGTCACGGGTTATTTCCACGGGCAGAGATGTCCCAGCTAAGCGACGTCCAGATCATCACGCCCTACAACATTCCCGGGACAGTTGGCTGAAGGCATTGGTGCTGCCTTCAGCCTTTTGGGTTAGCTCAGATCAACGGGCGCGCCTTCGGCGAGCGATTGCGCAGCCGCATCTGCCAGAAGCTGCGCCTGCAATCCGTCGAACAGGTTCGGAGACGGCGTATTTCCCGTCGCGATCGCGTCGGTGAAATGGCGCATCTCGGCACGATAGGCGGCTTCATAGCGCTCCAGGAAGAAATGCTGTGCAGGGGCGCGTGTGAAACCGGATGCGGTGGCCATTTCAACAGTGGTTTCGTGCACATTGTCCGCACGCAGCATCCCGCCCGATCCGTGCACCTCGATCCGCTGATCATAGCCGTAACTGGCACGGCGCGAGTTGGTGATTTGGCAGATCTTGCCGCTGGCGGTTGTTAGCGTGACGGCAGCGGTGTCGACGTCTCCGGCCTTGCCAATCTCAGGATCCACAAGCGATGATCCGACCGCATAGACGCGCACCAGTTCCTCGCCCAGTAGAAACCGCGCCATGTCCAGGTCGTGGATCATCATGTCGCGAAATAGCCCACCAGAGCTTTCGATATAGCTGACTGGGGGAGGGGACGGGTCGCGCGATTGGATCGTCACGATCTCGACCTCGCCAATCTGCCCTTGACGCAGGCGGGCTTGCAGGTCTGCAAAGTTTGGGTCGAAACGCCGGTTAAAGGCGGTCAGGAACGGCACGCCTGCGTCTTCCACAACCTTCATGCAATCGCGAATGCGATCTGACGACAGGTCCACGGGCTTTTCACAGAAGATGGCCTTGCCTGCGCGGGCGGCGGCATGGATCAGGTCGTAATGGGTGTCCGTCGGGGTGCCGATCACCACTGCGTCCACCTCCGCGCTTTCGATCAGCGCTAGGGGCTCTAGCACCTTGGCCCCGGTGCGTTGTGCCAACGCCTGAGCCGGTTCGGCAAAGGCATCCGCAACAGCGGTCACCGATGTGTTGTCGATCTGGCTGATCGAGCGGGCATGTACCTGGCCAATCCGGCCACAGCCCAGAAGTCCGATCCGTGTCATCTTAGGCTCCTTTGAACGCTTGCAGAACCCGGCGGGTTGCGGCCATCACCGGGTCGTGGGTTTCTTTCAGAATTTGCACGCGGTCAAAGCGCGCCGGGTCGGCATTGACGGCGTCGCGCAGTGCGTGCCCGAAGGCCATGCGCAGCTCGGTCCCGATGTTGAACTTGCAGATCTTCGATCCGCGGGCGAGGGAGGTGCGCTGGTCGACCGGCACGCCGGATCCGCCATGGATCACCAACGGCACCTCGGTCACGGCCTCAATCGCGCGGATGCGGTCCATGTCCAGTCCGCCCTCCTTGTCCTGCTGCAAATGCACGTTCCCGACCGAGATCGCCATTGCGTCCACACCGCTGTCGCGGGCGAAAGCTGCGGCTTCGTCGGGATCGGTGCCTGCAGACCCTTCGCCGCCTGAATAACCAACAAAGCCGATCTCGCCCTCACAGGATACGCCCGCCGCATGCGCCATTTCGGCAATCGCCGCGGTCTCGTCGATGTTCTGCTGAAGCGGCTTGCGCGACCCGTCAAACATCACCGAGGTAAACCCGCTGTCGATTGCCTCGCGGCATTCATCGAACGTGTACCCGTGGTCAAGGTGCGCCACGACCGGAACCGATGCGGCTTCGGCCAAATGGCGAAACATCTTGCCAAGTACCGGCAGGGGCGTGTGCTCGCGGCAGGACGGACCTGCCTGCAAAATGACCGAAACGCCCTCGGCCTCGGCTGCCGCCACATAGGCGCGCATTTCTTCCCAGCCTAGCGTAACCAGACCGGCCACAGCATAGCCTTCCTTCAGCGCGGGCTGAAGGACATCTTTCAACGTCACAAGACTCATTTGAACTTCGCCACCATGTCCATAATGCCGGGGATGGTGTGAAGCTGTGCTTCATGCGTCGGCTGGAAGTATTGCTTCAGCGACCGCTGGCTGAGGCCACCCAGAATGGTGAAATAGTACATCTGGTAGCCGGGCAGAACCGCACAGGGGTGATAGCCCTTGTCCAGCAAGATCGTCGAGCCATCCATGATATGATAGGCGTCGCCCGGCTTGTTGTCTTCACGTTGCAACATCTGCACGCCCGAGCCGTAGTTCGGCTTGAAGCGGAAGTTGTAAGTCTCGTCATGGCGGGTTTCGATCATCCCACCATTGGGGTCAGGGCGGTCGGTGTCGTGCTTGTGCGACGGGAAACCGGACCAGCCGCCTTCGCCTACGGTGTAAAGCTCGCTGACCAGAAGACGGCCGACGCGGTCATGGTGGTTCGCGCCAAGGATATGCTTGATCTTGCGGTGGGTCTTGGTGTCGTCCGATCCGTACTGCACGACGTCCAGTTCGGCCTCGCGCACATCGAAGGGCTCTAGCACCTTGTCGTATTTCGCACCGGCGATGAAGGTCTCGGTCGCGTCGGTTTTACAGGTGATACGCACCTTCGCGCCGACGGGGACATAGACACCCTCGGGCTCGCCGTCCCAGACGTCTTCGGTGCGGTTGCCAAGGTCCGGATAGAAGGCCCCGTCAACATCCACATCAACTGTGCCGGTGGCGGGCACCACGCAGGTCTCATAGCCGGGCACGGCGTATTCGAAGACCTCGCCCTTCTTTAGCTTGACGATGTTGAAATAGTTCAGCGGGACCAGTGCGTTCTCCGCATCAACGATGGGTTTGTTCTGGTTGTCATGAGGCGCAATGTGCATTGGGCTCTCCTTTCATTCCGTTGGGCCGGGGTGCGAGGCCAGAAAGGCCTCAAGCTCGGCGGTTGTGGGCATGGCGTTGGCGCAGCCGGGTTTCGAGACGACGATGGATGCACAGGCCGAGCCGCGCAGGACAGCGTCGCGCAACGAATGCCCCGCGGCGATCGAGGCCAGCAGCCCCGCCATGAAGCTGTCGCCAGCGCCATTGGGTTTGACGGCGGTGACGGGATAAATTCCAGTGCGGATCTCTTGACCGTCGACCAAAGTGATCGCGCCTTCGTGGCCCATCTTGTAGACCACCATGCGCCCTTCGGCGGCCAGCGCACGCGCTTTGTCGAGCCCTTTGTCGATGCCGCCCGCCATGAAGCCGAATTCCTCGTCATTGCCGACGATCAGATCACTTGCTTCGCCTGCGCGTGACAGGACATCTGCCGCGACCTCGGGTGAGGGCCAGCTATAGGGACGATAGTCGATGTCGAAGATCACCGGCAGCCCCGCCTTTCGGGCATTGTCAAACGCCCGGAAAGTGGCCGAGCGCGAGGGTTCGGCGGCAAAGACGGTGCCTGCGGTGATCAGTGCCGTAAAGGCAGAGTAGTCGACCGCATCCATATCCGACTCGGTGACTTGGAAGTCGGCAGCGCCGTTGCGATAGATAACGTTCTGGAAATCGTCGATGCAGCTTTCATAGACCGCCAGCGATGTGCGGGCCTCGCCACCGACAGCGCGGACGTATCGCGTCTCAACACCGTAATCTTTCAGGCGGTTCACGCAGAACCGTCCAACCGCGTCATCCGAGACCGACGTTACCAGCGCGGCTTCAGACCCAAGCTTCACCAGCCCCGCGCAGATATTGGCGGACGAGCCGCCCAAATCAGCGCGGAACGTGGCCGCGTCTTCGCTTTTGGTGCCAATCGGGTCGGCGAACATGTCCATGCCCGCACGTCCAAAGACCGCAAAACGATTGCCCTTGATACCTTCGATCAACGCCATCATACGCCACGACGCTGTTTAGAGCGGCTGGCTTCCCAGTCGATATGTGCCGCGCGCACGCTGTCATCTTCGGTAATATGTGGGGTGCCGACTTCCCACCAGGCGTGACCTTCCGTGGTCCAGCCTTCGTAGGGGTCCACATCCATCACGATCACATAGGTCTTGTCCGACGCCTTGGCGCGTTTGAACGCCTCACCAAGTTCCGCTGGGTTGGATACCTTCTCGGCCGTTGCCCCCATCGAAGACGCATGCGCCACGAAGTCGACGCCGAAGGGCTGCGGAATGGTGGGGCAGTCTTCCAGCAGGTTGTTGAAGCTTTCATTCCCGGTGTTGTTCTGAAGCTTGTTGATGACGGCGAAGCCACCATTGTCCAGCACCATGACGATCATCTTCTTGTCTGACAGGACGCTGGAGTAGATGTCCGAGTTCAGCATCATGTACGAGCCATCGCCGCAGAAGGTGATCACGTCCTGATCGGGCTCCATTTGGGCTTGCGCGATGCGTGCGCCCCAAGCGCCTGCGATCTCGTACCCCATGCAGGAGAAGCCGAATTCGACATCGACGGTGCCAATGTCCAGCGTGCGCCAGTTGGCAGTTACTTCGGCAGGCAAACCACCTGCGGCAGCGACCACACGGTCGCGCTTGTCGCACAATGCGTTCACCACACCGATGGCCTGCGCGTAGGAATTTGGGCGGTTCCCGTAAGAGACGTTCTTTTCAACGTAATCGTCCCAGCTTTTCCGCTCGGCCTGCGCGAATGCGACCCAATCAGCGGGGGCTTTG
>CALJDH010000006.1 GCA_938023895.1 uncultured Aliiroseovarius sp. | reverse complement strand
CGGTCCGACGGCTGAGCGCCTTGGTCCAGCCAGTACTGAACGCGTTCCATGTCCAGCTTTACGCGCTCTTCCGAATCTTTCGGCAGCAGCGGGTTGTAGGTGCCCAGCTTCTCGATGAAGCGGCCATCGCGCGGCATGCGGCTGTCAGCAGCTACGACGCGATAGAAGGGACGTTTTTTCGAGCCGCCACGGGCGAGACGAATTTTCATAGCCATGAGAGTTTTCCTTTTTACTAGCTATTTGAGGGGCTTTCCGATTGGGGGAGCCCCGTCATTCCGTTGTTATTCTTGGTGTTTCTTGTGATGCCTGATGACTTCATCAATGATGAAGTTCAGGAATTTCTTGGCGAATTCCGGATCCAGATTGGCGCGGGTGGCCAAATCTTCCAGCCGTTCGATTTGACGCGCCTCGCGCGCCGGGTCCGACGGGGGCAGGTCGTGTTCGGCCTTCAGCTGGCCTACGGCCTGCGTGTGCTTGAAGCGCTCGCCCAGCGTGTAGACAAGGATCGCGTCCAGCCGGTCGATCGACTCGCGATGCTCTTTCAGAAGGTCCGCGGCGCGGGTGGATGCGTCGGTCATGCGTAGGCCTCCGGGGTGCCGTATGTGTCAGGTGCAGGGTGGCGCCAGACGTCATAGCTGTCGTCTTCGTCCTCAAAACGCGGGGCGTCCGCGTCGATCTCGCAGCCCAACCGTTTGGCCAAGGCGGCCGAGGGGGCGTTGTCGCGATCCACGTAGCTGACAAAGCTGTCGATGTCGGTGTTTGTATAGGCCCAGTCGAGGGCGGCCACGGCGGCCTCGTGCGCGAAGCCTTTGCCTTCATGGGCATCGGACCAGATCGACCAGGCGATCTCGGGTTCCGGCCAGCCTTCGGGGCACCACGGGCCGACCCAGCCGATGGGTTGGCTGTTGGATTTATCCACCAAAATGAAGGGGCCGTAGTCCTTCAAGACCCAGTGGCCGACTGCATGCCCGAAAGCGCGCCAGACGGTACGTCGTGTGTTGTCGCTGTCCGGTCCGCCACCAACAAATTCCGCGCGCGGGCTGTCCATCAGGAAATCGCGAAACGCGTCCCAATCGCCAGCTTCTGGCGGGCGCAGCACAAGGCGCGGCGTGGTGATATGATCGAAGGGCAGTTTCACGGGACGCTTACTTTTTCTTCCCGAAGCCAGACAGGCCGGGGGGAAGGCCACCGCCGCCCAGACCGGGCAGGCCACCGGGCAGCTTGCCACCCATGGCTTTCGCCGCTTGTTCCAGCGCTTTCGGGTCCATCTGCGAGGGATCCATTCCACCCATATCGGGCATGCCGCCGCCTTTGCCAAACATGCCACCCATGGCCTGTTTCAGCATCTTGCCTTTGCCCATCTTGCCCATCTTCTTCATCATGTCGCCCATCTGGCGCTGCATTTTCAGAAGCTTGTTCAGGTCGGACACTTCCATGCCCGCACCGGCTGCGATGCGTTTCTTACGGCTGGCTTGCAGGATTTGCGGGTTGGCGCGTTCGCGTTTGGTCATCGACTGGATCAGAGCGATCTGCTGCTTCAGAACTTTGTCGTCCATACCCGCGTCTTCGGCCTGTTTGGCCATTTTCTTCATGCCCGGCATCATCCCCATGATACCCTGCATGCCGCCCATCTTGATCATCTGCTCAAGCTGCATCTTCAGGTCGTTCATATTGAACTGACCCTTCTGGAAGCGCTTCATCATGCGCTCGGCTTGCTGGGCCTCGATGGTTTCTTGGGCTTTCTCGACCAGCGAAACGATGTCGCCCATGCCAAGGATGCGGCCTGCGATCCGGTCGGGCTCGAAGGTTTCCAGCGCGTCCATCTTTTCGCCCAGACCGACGAACTTGATCGGCTTGCCGGTGACCGCGCGCATCGACAGCGCAGCACCACCGCGTCCGTCACCATCCATACGGGTCAGGACAACGCCCGAGATGCCGACCTTGTCGTCGAACTCTTGCGCGACTTCGACGGCTACCTGACCGGTCAGGCCGTCAACCACCAGCAGGGTTTCGCGCGGGTTCACCACGGCCGAGACTTCCTCGACCTCGCCCATCAGGACTTCGTCAATGTGCAGACGACCGGCGGTGTCGAGCATATAGACATCATAGCCGCCCATCGTCGCCTGTTGCTTGGCACGCTTGGCAATGTCGACGGGTTTCTGGCCCGGAACGATCGGCAGGGTGTCCACGCCGATCTGCGTTCCCAGAACCGCCAGCTGATCCATCGCGGCCGGGCGGTACACGTCGAGCGAGGCCATCAGGACCCGCTTGCCTTCTTTTTCGGTCAGACGTTTTGCCAGCTTCGCGGTCGTGGTTGTCTTACCACCACCTTGCAGACCGACCATCAGGATCGGGGCAGGGGGGCTGTCGACCTTCAGCGCGCCGGGCTCACCTTCGCCGGTCAGAACGTCGACCAGTGCGTCGTGCACGATCTTGACGACCTGCTGGCCGGGCGTGACCGATTTCGTTACGGCCTGACCAGTGGCCTGTTCCTGCACCTTCTTCACAAAGTCGCGGGCGACGGGCAGCGAGACGTCCGCCTCGAGCAGTGCCACGCGCACCTCGCGAAGGGCGGTTTTTACATCATCTTCGGACAGCGCACCCTGCTTCGTCAGACGGTCAAAGACACCAGACAGGCGATCTGACAGGCTCTCAAACATATCTCGGCTCCTTTGCCGTTTCGTTTCCCCCAAGATAGGGGCCGGGTTGCGCTTTTCCAAACGCCCAAACCACGATGGCCCCTGTGGGCGTAACACGCTGACAGGGGGCGATCCCGGCATTGGGCCATGGGACCGGAAGTTTCGCACTTCCGAGATTTGGGGGTGAGTTACGGCGTCTGGGGGTCAGAGTCAAGCTGCATTGGGCTTTGTCGCGCTTCCAGCCACAGATTTACCGCCTCGGTCGTGCGGCGCGGGCCGGACCCGTTGGTGTAGTAGGACACGACCGGCAGGTTCGGCTGCCCGGTCATCACCAGAACCGGGCGATACATACTGGATCCATCCCGACGCGTTTCCTCAAGCTCGGCTCCGCAGAGCGCGTCGAGCGGATAGACATCCTGTGCATAGCCAAAGAACGACCGCTTGCGCTTCACGATCTGACCGGCGCGAGCGTCGAAAATCAGTTGCACCCGCTTGGAAAAGGCCAAAAAGCAGCCACCCCATGCAAGCGTGCCAATGCCGGAAAACATGAGGCCGAACAGGACTTCTCCTTGCATCAGCGCGGTTGATCCAACCCCTAGAAAAATCAAGAGCCCCACCAGCATACTTAGCGACAAGAGCCACGGTTTGTGGTCCAGCACCAATAAATCAGGCGTGTTGGTGTGCGTTTTCATGATCTCAGCGTAGTTAGGAAAGCCCGACAGGAAAAGAGGGGTATTTGACCTGTGTCATGTTCGCCAAATCGTTCGCACGTTAGGTATTGATCAAGAAGACTTGAAGCCCATGAAGGAGCTGACTCATGTACAAGAACATTCTGGTCCCGATCGCGCTTGACCACGATCGCAACACCTCTGAAGCGCTTGAAATCGCCAACGCCATCTCGGAAGAAGGCGCAAAAATCACGGCTCTCCACGTGATGGAGGAAGTGCCCGCCTACGTCGCCCAATACCTGCCCGAAGGACAGCTTGACGACAATGTGCACGAACTGGAAGCACGTTTGAAGGACGAGCTGAAAGACGCGCCGAATGTCGAGATCGCCGTGATTTCAGGCCATGCGGGCCATGCAATTGTAGACTATGCCAAGGACAACAAGGTCGACTGCATCGTCGTCGCCTCGCACCGTCCGGGCCTAACCGATTTCTTCTTGGGATCGACAGCCGCGCGTGTTGTACGCCACGCGCCCTGTGCGGTTCACGTGTCGCGCTAACTTCTCTCCCTCCCTGCGTGACAAACTTGCGGGCCCCTTGTGGCCCCCTTTTTCTTTCCTAAATGTTCATCAGAACAGGAGGATCCATGATGAAATGTCCGGTAGACGGAACCGAGCTTTTGATGACCGAGCGCCAAGGGGTCGAGATCGACTATTGCCCCAAATGCCGTGGTGTCTGGCTGGATCGGGGTGAGCTGGACAAGATCATCGAAAAGGCGACCCCCGCGGTCGAACTGGATGATCCGGACCCGTATGTCGCATCGCTTCCCCCCCAGCCCGAGCCGGTCTATCGCGACGAACCCGTCCGCATGCGTTCCCGCGAAGAGATGGAGCGTGGCGCAGGACTGAAACCCGGTGGCTCACGCAAGCGTAAGCATGATGACGACTATTACGACCGCGACGACGACGATTATCGCCACGCCAAGCGCTATAAGAAAAAGCGCAAGAAATCGGTCTTGTCCGAGCTTTTCGACATCTTTGACTAACGCTGTGGCAAGATCACATATTCATATGTAATCCAAATCGGGCTAGGCTTCTTTTATCAAGGAGGAAGCCATGCCCAAAATCAGCAAAGCCCCCGACTATCAAACCGTTATCACCACGTTCGAGATGACACCCGGCACCTGTCAGGATCTGCTGGACGCGTTGACGGATGCGTATGAAAGCTTCATTTCGAAACAGCCGGGGTTCGTCGGCGCGGGACTTCATGTGAATGATGCCCAGACGCGGATCGCAAACTATAGCCAGTGGAATCGTCGCGAGGATTTCCAGGCGATGCTGCGCACAGAAGAGATGCGCGAGCGTAACCGTAAAATCGCCACGCTGTGCAAAAGCTTCGAGCCCGTCATGTATGACGTGTTCGAAACCTTTAACTGATTCTGATCGCAGGAGCCGACATGAAACCCTTTCTGATTGCGGCGGCCGTTGGCCTATTTGCCGCCCCCGTATTTGCTGACGTCAACATCACCCCGGATATGCCGTGGGTGACGGTTCAGACGGACAATGGCGAGGTCGAAATCTCGCGTATTGATGATCCCGCGCACGAATTGTCGGGTGAATGGGCGCGGACCTCGCGCAATTGCCCGAATTTCTGTGTGCAACCGATGGTGCCCGCCCCGGGCGTCACCCCGATTGGCGAGTTGGAGCTGCTTCAGATGCTGCAAGACCCAGACGCGATCGTGGTCGACAGCCGTGTTGCAAAGGACCATGAGACGGGAACCATCCCGGGCGCGGTCTCGATCCCCTACAACGAAGCGACGGATCGTCTGGACGAGCTAGGTTGCGAACTGGATTTCGACGGATTCGTGTGTGAGGAAGCCAAGCCTGTGGCGCTGTTTTGCAATGGCAACTGGTGTGGTCAGTCTCCAACCGCGGCCCGCCGCATGATTGAGGCTGGGTTTCCCGCCGAAAAGATCCACTATTATCGTGGTGGTATGCATGCGTGGCGGATGCTGGGGCTGACAGTAACCGGTGGCAGTTAAGCAACGGTCAGGCTGGCCACCATTGACGTCTGAACGCGTGATCTCCATTCTTTAGGAACGCCGTTTGACGGCTTGTGCTTAAGGAATGGGACATGCGGTATCGCATCCAACTGCTGAAAACTGCCGCTGTGGCGCTGGGCATGGCCTTGGCGTCGCACGCCGCCGTGGCGCAAGAGCAAATCGGCGTGTTCACAGTTTTCATCGGCAAGTCTGATCTGACGAATGACAAAGGCACGACCCTGTCCGAGCCTTGGAAGGTTCTGAGACAGGACCGCACGAATTTCCACCGTTTTGGTGTTAGCCAGCCCGGAGACCAATGGGATCCGTATTTCAGCAGCAGCCAAAGCCGCAAAAGCCTTCAAACGCTGATCGCGCGCGGCAGTGTCGGCTCGAAGGCTGCAAAAAGACTGAAAAACGGGGGCATCATCTTGGTGAGCGTCTTCGGACAGGGCAATACCCCCTCGGCGATCAAGATTTCAGTGCCCTAGAAAGCGCACGGAGCACACTTTATTCAAGCACGTCGCGGTTATTCTGGGTAGGCACGGATACAGGCCTCGCGCGCGGTCGCTGCGGCTGGGGCCAGCTTGATACGCTGTACCTTGAGCCGCGCCAGCTTCTTGCGCGTGTCGTCCATGTCTACTGAAACCGGCGTTTCGATGGTGTGAAACCGCGTTCTGGGACAGAGATAGGGTTCGTTTCCTGTCACACGACAAATGCGCGCTTCAGTAAAGGGAACGGTTTGCCGATGTAGCGCGTATCCACGCTCTAGCGTCTCTTCCAACTCTTCGATCTGGGCGGTGACGGCGCGATACTCGGCTGTTTCGCGTGCAATGCATTGCTTTTGCGGTGTGGCGCAGGCGGCAAGGAATGTCAGGGCAATCCCGATGGCGGGCAGGCGTAGGTTGGATAGGGTAAACATGATACGCGCTCCGATACTCGATATTCGTGTCTTCCCATTATAGCGGGAACGCGTCTTGGGCAAAAGCGCGTCTGAGTGACGTCGATAGCCGCAAATATTCAATGTTGCTTGTGTGTGTTGGGTGGTTTCGGTATCCGTGCACGAAAGGAGCAGATCACATGGCAAGACAGGCAGGTGCGTCCAGCGTAGAGATGGACGAACGCGAGAAATCCAAACGTATCGGCGCGCTGTCGGGCTTGTGGCCCTTCATGCGGCCCCATCGCTTGTGGATTCTGGCAGCCTTTGTCGCGCTGGTGTTCACGGCTGGGATCTCGCTGATCCTGCCCATTGCGGTGCGCCGTGT
>CALJDH010000005.1 GCA_938023895.1 uncultured Aliiroseovarius sp. | reverse complement strand
GGCACGGCTCAAAGCCACTAATCTAAAGATAATTTTTCGCTAGCGTGGTCTTAGGCGTGTCGGACAAAACGCGGTCAAGTCACTGCACGCCTGCGCGAGACGTCCTAGTACGGGATACATTTCGACATTTTTTCTTCGCCGGAAAAGCCAGCATTGCCCGTTTAACGAAGGTAGTGAGGCGTTTTTTCTGCGCGAGAAGAATTGGAGAGCATCTGATGTCGACATCCAAGGAAGACATCTCGGACAAGATTGGGCTCAATAAAAAGAGCAACCGTTCTTGGCTGTGGATTGGTGTGGCCGCGGTGGCGATTGGCGTGGGCGGGTACATGTATCTGTCCGGTGGGGATGCTGTTGGGGGCTCATTAAGCTACGGCACCGAAGCGGTGGTTCGGACCGATCTGGATGTCGCAGTTTCTGCCGTAGGGTCGATCGAGCCCACTGATTTGTTTGATATCTCGTCTGAGCTTTCAGGGACGGTCAGCACAGTTCTGGTCGACTATAATGACGTTGTGACCAAAGGCAGCGTCCTTGCCCGCCTTGATACAACAAAACTTGAGGCGCAATTGGCGGTGCAGCAGGCCTCGGTCGACAGTGCCGCTGCCAAGGTCGAACAGGCCGAGGCAACGCTGGAGGAAGCCCGCGAGAATTATGAGATCGGCCAGCAGTTGATTGAGCGCGGCATAGAATCCGAGACCGCGTTCATCGCGCAAGAGGCCGCCTTTCGCCGGGCAAGTGCTGACCTGAAATCTGCGCAGGCATCGCTGGACCTTGCCAGGGCAAATCTAGAACTGGTGCAGGTGGATTTGGACAAGGCCTGTATTTGCAGCCCTGTAGACGGCGTCGTTCTAGAGCGCGACATTGATCCCGGTCAGATCGTGGCGGCGTCGTTTTCGGCGCCAACGCTGTTCACCGTTGCTGAAGACCTGACCCGGATGGAGCTGCGCGTGGATGTCGACGAGGCCGATATCGGCATGGTGCGCGTCGGACAAAGCGCCAGTTTTACCGTCGATGCCTATGATGCGCGGTCGTTCCCCGCCGAAATCTTCCAAGTGCGTTACGCCAGTGAAACTGTGGATGGTGTGGTGACCTACAAAGCGATCCTAAGTGTCGAGAACGCGGATATGTCATTGCGTCCGGGCATGACCGCGTCGGCGGAGATCACAGTGGCCTCAGTCGACGATGCCCTGGTCGTGCCGAATGCGGCGCTGCGCTATACGCCCTCGTCCGAGAAGGCCGAGATCACCGCAGGCGGTGGTGGGTCTGGTCTTGTCGGAATGATTATGCCCAGCCGCGACGACGATGAGGGCGCTGTTCAAACTGTTGGCAAGGCCGTCTACGTCCTGCAGGACGGGGTGCCGGTGCGTATCCCCGTGCGCGTGGGTGAAAGCGACGGAATGGTCACAGAAGTCATCTCGGATACCCTTTCCGAAGGCGATCTGGTGATCACGGACGAGTTCGATGGCTGACGATCCGCTTGACCGATATCACCCGCGTCTATGGCTCCGGAGAGGCCGAAGTGCGTGCCTTGGACGGGGTGTCGTTCGATATCTTTCCCGGAGAGTTTGTTTCTGTGATGGGGCCGTCGGGTTCTGGCAAATCCACCGCGATGAATGTGCTGGGATGTCTCGATAGCCCAAGTTCGGGCGGGTACTTGTTTAATGGAGTCGACGTGGCCGCGCTGAACCATGATCAACGTGCGCTACTGCGCCGCCATTATCTTGGGTTCATCTTTCAAGGCTACAACCTTTTGCCTCGAACCTCGGCCCTGCAGAATGTTGAACTGCCATTGATCTATAAAGGGATCGGGCGCGAAGAACGCGAAGCCCGTGCGCTTGCCGCGCTGGACAAAGTGGGGCTTGCTTCGCGCGCGCATCACGACCCGTCAGCCCTGTCCGGAGGGCAGCAGCAGCGCGTAGCCATTGCCCGCGCCCTTGCCGGGGAACCGCAGGTCATTCTGGCGGATGAACCGACGGGAAACCTTGATACCAAGCGGTCGGTCGAGATCATGGAGCTGATGGTGGAGCTGAACCAGCAGGACGGGATCACCATTGTGATGGTGACCCACGAAGAAGACATGGCTGAATACGGCAAGCGTTTGATCTGGATGGTGGACGGCAAGGTCGAGTATGACCGACTGACAACGAGGGCTGCGTGATGATCTGGGAGACATTCAAACTCGCCCTGCAGTCGATCCTGCGCAATCCCATGCGCAGCTTCCTGACAGTTCTGGGCGTCGTGATCGGTGTGGCTTCGGTTATTGCCATGGTCACGGTGGGCAATGGCTCGACTGCTCAGGTCACGGCTGATGTTGAAAGTCTTGGCGCCAATCTGTTGACGCTGCAGCCCGGGCAGGACCGGATGGGCCCCGGCAATGATGATGGTGGTGCGGCGCGTCCCTTTGAGCTGGACGATGTAGACACGATCCTGAAGCAGGTAAGCTCTATTTCGGTCGCAGTGCCCACGGGGTCTCGGCAGGCAGTGGTGATTTATGAAGGCGAGAATTATCAGACAAGCATCACTGGTACGATGAATGGATATCTTGATGCCACCGACTGGCCGCTTTCCGACGGTCGACTGTTTACCAGTGCCGAAGAAAAGGGGCGCTCGGTCTGCATCATCGGCGAGACGGTTCGCGAAGAGCTGATGGGCAATGCCGATCCCATTGGGCAGAAAATTCGCCTTGAAAGCCTGAATTGTACTGTGGTCGGGCTGCTTGAATCCAAGGGTGCGAACACGTTCGGTCTGGATCAGGATGACATTGTCCTGATGCCGTTCACAACTTTTGCGCGTCGGATCGCTGGGTCGGATGATGTGTCCTCGATTACTCTATCCGTGCGCGAGGGCTATTCGACCGATCGCGCCATCGATGACCTGACCGCCTTGATGCGCGAGGTGCGCCGGATTGATGAGGGCGAAGAAGATGACTTTTCTGTACGCGACACCGAGCAGCTGGCAAATATGTTGGGAAGCATCACCTCTGTTCTGACCGGCCTGTTGTCGGCCGTGGCAGCGGTCAGTCTGCTTGTCGGTGGGATTGGGATCATGAACATCATGCTGGTTTCCGTCACCGAGCGCACGCGCGAAATTGGCATTCGCATGGCGGTTGGTGCACAAGCCAGCCAAGTGCTGTTGCAGTTTCTGGTCGAGGCGATTGTGCTTTCGGCCTTGGGCGGGCTGCTTGGGATTGGCTTGGGGCTTGGCATGGGCGCGGTTGGGGCGTCGATGTTAAACGTGCCATTTGCGCCGCAACCGGGTGTGATTGCGCTGGCCTTCGGGTTCTCGGCGGTCGTCGGTGTCGTCTTCGGATACTTCCCGGCGCGCGCTGCTGCACGGCTTGACCCAATCGAGGCACTGCGACATGGGTGACGGGGGCAACTGCACCGGTGACAAAGCTAGAGCCCTAGCGACACCCACAACACTTTCGCATCTTCTTCACTGGTCGAGATTAGACCATGCCCCATGCGGGCGTCGTAATAGACTGAATCACCCGGACCCATCTCGAGCGGGCGATAATGTTCCGTCACCAGCGTCAGTTCGCCTGACAGGACAAACATGAATTCTTCGCCATTATGGCGTACCCAATCGTCATACTCGGACACTTCGCGCGCTGTGACGGTCGAGATATAGGGCACCATGCTTTTCGAGGTCAGCTCGTTACACAGCAGTTCGTGCGTATAGGTCGGTGTCTGCTTGATCTCGCCTTCGCCTGCACGGGTGTAATCACGGCGCCCCGAAATGTCCGATTTCGCGGATTGCAGGAACAACTGAGGGGTTTCAAGTTCCAGCGTTTGCATAATGCGACGGATGATATCGAAGCTGGGGCGGGTCTGGTTGTTTTCGATTTTCGACAGGGTCGAACGGCCGATCCCGGCCGCCCGCGCCGTGTCTTCCAACGTCAGGCCTTTGGCCTTCCGCGCCTCTCGAATCATAAGGCCCATCGCTTCGCCATCGGGGGCGTCCGCAGGCTCGATACCTGTTTGTGCAGCGCCATTCGGGTCGATTTCCATGCGGGCCTCCTGAATTTTCCCGTTGTTCCTCCGCAGCTTAGTAACTGCTCTCGAAGCTGTCAAAGTATCCCACTGCACACAAATGTTGCAATTTCTCCCGAGGTTTCCTATGAGAAACAAGAAATCCCGGATAGGAAACTATTCCACAAAATGCGCATTTATGAATGTGAGCGGGAAGCGGAGGAACGCATGTTTGACCTGATCGTGATCGGAGCCGGCCCCGGTGGCTATGTCGCAGCCATTCGTGCTGCACAACTGGGCCTGAAGGTTGCCTGTGTGGAAGGGCGTGGATCATTGGGCGGGACGTGTCTGAATGTGGGCTGCATTCCGTCGAAGGCGCTTCTGACCTCGTCCGGCAAATATGCCGAGCTATCGCATCTGGCTGCCCATGGCATCGCCGTCGAAGGGGCCTCGTTGGATCTGGGTGCCATGATGGCACGCAAAGATAAGGTCGTCGGTGATCTGACCAAGGGCATCGCGTTCCTATTCAAAAAGAACGGCGTCGAGCTGCTCGAGGGCTGGGCGACCATTCCCGCCGCCGGTCAGGTCAAGGTGGGCGACACCATTCATGAAACTAAGAGCATCCTGATTGCCACCGGTTCGGAACCGACCCCACTGCCGGGCGTCGAGATTGACGAGACCGATGTACTCAGCTCGACCGGTGCATTGGCCTTGGACGCCGTGCCAGAGCATCTGGTCGTGATCGGCGCCGGTGTCATCGGGCTGGAGCTGGGTCAGGTCTGGGCGCGACTGGGTGCCAAGGTGACTGTGGTCGAATATCTCGATCGCATCCTGCCCGGTATTGATGGCGAGATCGCCAAACTGGCGCAGCGTGCGCTGTCGAAGCGCGGACTGAAATTCCAACTGGGTCGTGCCGTGAAAGCCGTTGAGGCGGGCCAGAGTGGTCTGTCTGTGACTGTCGAACGTGTCGGCAAAGACACCGTGGACACCATCGAAGCCGACAAGGTTCTGGTCGCCATAGGGCGCCGCCCCGTCACACGTGGCCTTGGGCTGGAAGCGCTGGGCGTAGAAATCAACGAACGTGGTTTCATCCCGGTAGATGGAAGTTTCCAAAGCTCGGTTCCCGGCATTTATGCCATTGGGGACTGCGTGCCCGGTCCGATGCTGGCGCACAAAGCGGAAGAAGATGGCGTAGCCTGTGTTGAGGGTCTGGCTGGTCTGCAGGGCCATGTCGACTACAACACCGTTCCGGGCGTGGTCTACACCGATCCGGAAGTCGCCTCGGTCGGGGCCACCGAAGAAGCGCTGAAGGACGCGGGCACTGACTATATCAGCGGCAAGTTTACCTTCATGGCAAACTCGCGCGCGCGTTCTACCGGTGAAACCGACGGTGCGGTCAAGGTTCTGGCCTCGCCCGACGGCGTGCTGCTGGGGGCGCATATTTGCGGTGCCCATGGCGGTGATCTGATCGCTGAACTGGTCTTGGCGATGGCGAAGGGGGCGACACTCACGGACGTGGCGGCAAGCTGTCACGCGCACCCGTCCATGGCTGAGGCCGTAAAAGAAGCCTGTCTGGACGCGCTGGGCCGCGCCATTCACGCGTAAGGGGGCGGCAATGAACCAGATCCCCCGCCTGCGTCACCCTGAAAAGGCCCACAAGCCCGACAGCGCGATCCCGCGTAAACCCAGCTGGATTCGCAAAAAGAAGATCGAAAGCGCCGAGTA
>CALJDH010000004.1 GCA_938023895.1 uncultured Aliiroseovarius sp. | reverse complement strand
TGGAGGAAACACTACAACACAAAAAGGCCCCACAGTGCATTGGGCTACAAACCACCAGCTCCCGAAACCATCATACCGATGGATCAGAGGCCAACGATGCACTAACAATCAAACTGGACCAGTCAGATGAGGCTGCTCACCCTGTCACTGGTGGGAAAGGAGTTTCTCGCCTATCTCCTTGAAGAATTGGAAGCCTATTCGGCAACCGGTGCGCCCATTGGTCCCATAAAGAAAGGCGGGAAGTCATGAACCAGCCAAGCATCGGCGTCTTGATGCTCGAAACACAATTTCCGCGCCCGCTGGGTGATATCGGAAACCCGGGGACATGGCCGTTTCCCGTGCGATTTCATACTGTGCGCGGCGCAAGTGCAGGAAAAGTTGTGTTGGATGATCCAAGGAAAATTCTGGGTGACTTCGTCGACGCAGGCCATTCACTGATCGCCCAAGGCTGCACGGGTATCGCCACCTCCTGCGGCTTTCTTTCGCTTTTGCAGGACGAGCTCAAGTCAGCATTGGGCGTGCCCTTTGCCAGTTCCCCCCTGATGCAATTGCCAATGGTCGAAGCCCTGCTGCCCCCGGGGCAAGAAGCGGGGGTTTTGACCATCTCCAAAGACAGCCTAAGCCAGGCTCATCTTCGCGCGGCTGGTGCGCGGCCGGATACTGCCATGGAGGGCTTGCCAAGGGGGGGGGCCTTTGCCAGTGCCGTGTTCGAAGATCGCAGAGTAATGGATTACGCAGCCTGCCGGGACGAGATGATCGGAGCGGCAACCTCGCTTCTTCAATCTGTACCAAAAGTCAAAGCGATCGTTCTGGAATGCACCAACATGGCGCCCTATGCAGCAGACATTACCAAATCCACTGGCTGCCCGGTCTACTCGGTGGTCAGCTTTCTCAAATGGTTTCACGCGGGGTTATCGCCGGCTCGATTCTGAAGCGCCATAATTTACCTCACAGTAGGAAGCTTGGATTGGAGGGGGACCTTGCTGCCACATTCCGTGTCAGCTTTCGACTACGGCAGCCTTGCCAGACGGTACCGCCGAGCTCTCCCGACCTGCAATGCCGACCTTGGGAGTAATCGCAGCGAACAACCGCTTTCCGCCCTCTGCACCAGTAGCGTTTGGCCCGCTCGATCGACGCGGCCCTGAGGGTGCGCGGGGCATGAGACCTGCTTACTTTTTCTCAAACACGATGATCGCTTCACCAATGCGCACACCGTACCGCGAGACGTAGGCGCGATTGAGCACGCGGTCATCACTCAGCATCCACATCCAGTCATCGAAATCGACACGCATCGTGCCCTTTCTGATAGGTAGATCAATGCGATAAGCCCAATTGAATGTATCACCATTCTCGCGACCGACCGCGGTGCCAATAACACCCGGAGCGGTGCCTTGCCATGTGTCCTCGCCGGTCTTTTCAAGCGTCCAGATGCGCTGTTCGGTTTCCCCGTCGTCATAGGTAAAATCTTCGACCAAGGTCAGCGTCTGGCCATCCCAGTCGCCTGTGATCTCAACATCGAACCGGCGCTGCACCGTCCCAAACAGGTCTTGAAACTGACCACGGGCAACGGATTTCCCTTCAAAGAACTCCTCAAGATTAAGCTCGCGATCCGACAGCGGTGGGTCTTGCAGATCCGGTCGTCCCGCGCAGGCGGACAAAGTCATAGCTGCCACGGTCAGCGCGGCGAATATGCGTTTCTTTCCTGTTATCATGATCTTGTCCTCCTGCTTCGCTTGGGATCAACGGGTTGGGTCGGGCCGCATGGTTGCAACCAGTTCAGCAACCTTGATGCCGAACTTGCGCATTTCCGAACGGTTCAGGATCACGCCGCTGTCGGTCATGTAGAGCCAGTCGGTCACGCTAAGCGTATGGCCACCAGCCTCGGCGGGCAGGACGATGTCATAGGTCATCTTGATGGTCGACCCGGACACCGTACCCTGTGCCGTACCGACGATGTCATCGGCGGTCGCGGTGAAGGTGGTGTCGTCTATCTTTGTGAGGAACCATTTGCGCGCTTGCGTACGGCCGTTGGAATAGGTGAAGTCCTCGGTCAGGGTGCCGGTGTTGCCCTCCCATTGGCCGACCATGCGTGCGGTGAAGCTGTTGGTGACGCGACCGGTGGGGCCATAGATCAGGCCCTCGGACAGGATTTCGCCGGACAGATGTTCGGTCAGCGAAAAGGCGGGGCCGGTGTCGGCATAGTCCGACGGAGCTTGTGCCTTGAAGCTGAAGAACATGTTTCGGGTAACGACGGCCACAAGGACCAGAACGAGGAAAGCTGTGAAAAGTTTCATTGTGGTTGGTCCTCTGTAGGCAGCGCAAGCACCATGGCCAAAGCGCCAAGTTTCAGAATGCAAGGGATGACAGCGTATGAAATGTTGAGCGCGGCAAGAGCGTCTGCGCTATTGGTGCCACCGGGGGTGAAGCCGTTTCGTTCGAGCAGGGGTAAGGTCGCAAAAGCTGCCAATGCAAGGCCGAGCTTCCCGGCAAATGACCAGATCCCAAAGGCCAGCGAGGGTTTCAGCCCCGCGCGCGTTAGAACAACCGAGAACATGGCGGGCAGGATCACCATATCCGCGCCAAGGGCCGCGCCGGAGGCCACGCAGATGACGGCGAACCCAATCAGGTTTCCGGGTGCCAGAAACGCGGCGCCGATGAAGCCCAAAATGGCGAGTGGCATCGCGATCAGCAATGTGCGTTTAGGGCCGGTGGCCTGTGCAATCCGGCTCCAGAGCGGTACGCTGATCCCGGCGCTGAGAAAGAACAGGATCAAAAGCGGTCCGACCCGGTCTGGGAGTTGCAGGCGGTCTTCGACAAAGAACAAAAACAGCGTCGACGTGATCGCGACGGGCAGGCTGTTCACCAAGGCCAAGGCGAGTAATTTCAGCGCGCCTGACTGGCCCAAGCCCTGTAGGCTCAGCCTGTCGCCGGGAAGGGGCGTGCGCCGCCAGATCGGAAGGGTCAGAAGCGCGGTCGCGATGGCCAGCGCGCCCAGAAACACGCCAAAGCTGGGATAGCCCTGCGCGCGGGCGCCCATCGCGGCCAGCAGCGCCGGCGCCATAGCCGCAAGGATCACGCCGCCCAGCATGCCGACCTCTCGGTACGCGGCCAGTGTCATCAGGGCGCGCGGGGTGGGGCTGTCGGCCAAAGTCGCGCTGCGCCCGTAAAGCAGGATCATCCCAAGGCTGTAGGCCGAGAAAAGCAAGATCAGAATCAGGACGAGGTCGGTCGTGACACTCGGGCCGGGTGCAAGGCTGAAGAGTAGGGGGAAGCCGATCGCAAGGCCAAGCGCGGCAGTCACAGCAAAGACGCTTTGAGCGCGCGGCCACCGGTCGATCGCCCAGCCGATCAGCGGGTCTTGAATAAGGTCAACCAGACGGATCGCCAGCAGAATTGCACCCACCGCCCCAAGCCCCAGACCAAGGTTCACCGAGGCAAACCGGGGCAGGTGGATATAAAGCGGGATGCCAGCAGCGGCCAGCATCAGGGCATAAAGGCTGACGCGCGGATAAGTCATCAGTCGCTCCGAAGCAGGCTGGTGAAGCGGCGTGAACGCGTGTTGTCGCCCAGAAAAATCCCCATGAAACGGGCTTTGATCTGGGGGTGGGACAGGGTGCAGGTCCGGGTGTCATTGCGCCAGAAAGTCAGCTGATTGGGGCCACCCGACACGGCGGTATAGCGATCCCCCTTACGCACATCGAAGAAACACTGTTTCAACTGCGTACGCACGGGCAGCGTGCCGCCGGTGCGCGCGAATTCTCGCATGGTGCCTTCCACAAGGTCATAGGCGGTCAGGTTGCGCAAATATGTCAGCTCCAGCGCGAAGTCCTTGTTCCAATCAAGGCGCTCGCCAGACGGAGTGAACAGCCGCGCTTTATAGAGCGGAAATCCAAGGAACCGCAGCGTGGCTTCCCCGCGCAGATCGGCATCCGGCAGGGCCGAGCTGACGGGGGACGCCTTGGCGGCGTGGCCCACCATGATCAGCAGGCACAGAAGCGCAGGCCTAAGCATGGGCCAACTCCACTTGCACGACATTCGTGTGGCCCACGGCGAAAGAGGCCGCACAGATTTCGAGGTAGTATTGCCAGTTGCGGAAGAACGCCTCGCCATAGCCAAGCTCGGCGATCTTGTCCTTTCGTGCGACCAGACGTTCAGACCAGATGCGGCAGGTCTTGGCATAGTCTTGACCAAAGGCGTGGTTGTCGTTGACCTTCAGGCCAGCCCGTCCCGCTTGATCCGCAATCACCGCGTCAGACAGCAACATACCGCCCGGAAACACATATTGGCGGATATAGTCCGAGGACGTCTTGTAGGTGTCAAAGAACGCGTCCTGCACGGTGATGGCCTGCAACAGGACACGTCCACCGTCGGCCAGCTTGTTCTTCAGAACCGAGAAATAGCTGGGCCAATAGCGTGCCCCCACAGCTTCGATCATCTCGATCGAGACGATATTGTCATATTGGCCTTCGATGTCGCGGTAGTCGCGCAGTTGAATATCCGCGCGTCCATCCAGACGGCTGTCCGCGTAGTTGTGTTGATTGCGCGAGATGGTCACGCCGGTCACATCGCGGCCTGAATCGGCGGCTGCCTCGGCAAAGCCTCCCCAACCGCAGCCGATTTCAAGCGTCCGTGCCCCATCGCTAAGACGTGACAGCGCCCGGTCATTCTTGTTCTTCTGTGCGCGCCCAAGGTCGTTGTCGCCCGTGTCGAAAATGCCCGACGAATAGGTCATCCCTTCGTCCAGCCACAGCGCGTAGAACTCGTTCCCGACATCGTAGTGCGAGCGGATGTTCTTGCGCGAACCGCGACGAGAGTTGGCGCGCAGGATGGTGTCGACCAGACGGAATTTCGCCTGATTGAAGGGGCTGGCTTTGTCAAAGGCACCCAGTTGGTCGCGGTTGCGCATCGCGAGCGCCACAAGGCCCTCGACCGATGGTGTATCCCACAAACCCTGCACATACGCCTCGCCAAGCCCGACCTGACCATGCGCGGCCAGAGCGGACACGGCAGACCAGTCGCGGATCACCATCTCGGCTTCGGGGCCGGATGTGCCGAACTGAAAGCGTTCGCCTTCCGGGGTGCGTAGGGTCAGTTGGCCGTCATGCAGACGCGCGCAGGTCGACAGGAATTGTGACTTCAGTTTCTTGTCCGCAAATCGCATGGGGCTCTCCTTTGGT
>CALJDH010000003.1 GCA_938023895.1 uncultured Aliiroseovarius sp. | reverse complement strand
TGCAGGAACGGCTTGATCTCGGCCTCGTCCAGATCATGCTCGGCCTCGCGACGGCGCTCCGCATAGAAATGCCAATCCCACGGCTCCAAATCGCCATTATGGCCATCGGCGTGCAGCATTTCGGTCATGCGGACGGCGTCTTTGTTGGCGGCTTCGCGGGCGGTTTCCCAGACCTGCATCAGCAGATCGCGCACCCGGTCAGGCGTGCCGGCCATCTCGGTCTCCAGCTTGAAGGCGGCGAAACTGTCATAGCCCAAAAGCCTTGCTCGCTCCTCGCGTAGCCGTAAGGTTTCGGCGGCAATCGCACGGTTGTCTGTGTCCCCGCCATTCGCGCCCCGTGCGGTGTACGCCTCATACGCTTTTTGGCGCAGATCGCGGCGGGTGGAGTGCTGCAAAAAAGGTGTGATAACAGAACGCGACAACGTTACAGCGGGCCCGTCCACACCCTTTTCCGCCCCAGCGGCACGGGCGGCATCCAGCACGAAGCCCGGCAACCCCTCCAGATCGCTTTCGTCCAAAGGCATGAACCAGCTACGTTCATCCGCCAAAAGGTTCTGCGTGAACTCGGTGCCCAGCGTGGCAAGCCGTTCAAGAACCTCTTTCAACCGATCCCGATCCGCCCCTTTGAGCAGCGCACCCGAGCGCACGAAACGACGGCGGGTCAGCATGAGCACGCGAGATTGTTCATCGGTCAGCCCCAAGTCGTCGCGCGATTGCCATAGCGTCTCGATCCGCTGGAAGAGTGCTGCGTTCATCGTCACCTCGGACGAAAACGCCGCCAACAGTGGCGAGAACATGCGCTGCAACTCTTCCCGCGCGGGGCTGCTGTCGGCCCCAGCCACGTTGTAAAACACCCCCAACACCCGATCGAGCGGCGCGTCTGCAAGCTCCAACGCCTCGATGGTATTGGCAAATGTTGGCGCGTCCGTATTGCCCGTGATCGCGGCAATCGCCGCACGGGTGTCGTCCAATGCGGCATGGAAGGCCGGCTCGAAATCAGCATCCGTGATGAGGTCAAACGGCGGCAGCTCAAAGGGCGTGTCCCAAGCGGACAGAAGCGGGTTGGTCATGGGGATCTCCTTTGAGGGAAAGCTAGGGGGCGTGAGGGGGGAATGGAAGGGGAGACCGCTCTCAAGGTGGTTGCAAGACATCATTTTAGCCAGCGACAATCGGCCACTCAGTCAATCGCCTCCGTCTCCATCCCCATCAGAGTCCCATGCTCCGCCCGGATCTGATGGATCTTGAAGCGATGTTTTTTCGCCGCCGTGCCATTCAATCCAGACATAAACACCGTCATCGCGGCGACGAAGAGACTTACGGCGGACACGATTTCGATAGATTGTGAACGCCAACGCAGATGCGACCAAAACCGCACCGAGGAAACTAAACTGCCAGCCATTCTCGGAATCCCAGCTAAGCAATAGCCTCTCCTACAACTTGGCTATTCTTAATCAGTTGCAACCCTAACCCGAGAAGGCAAGTCTCACGATAGACAACATGATCACGAGCATGACTAATCGACGTGACAGCAGTTTTTACTCGCATCATCCACAACACGCACACCCCTCGCGCCGCTTCGTCTTGATCACGCGCGTCTCGGCATACATCGCGTCATAGATCAGCATCCGACCGCGCAGGCCCTCACCCGCGCCGGTGATCTCTTTCACCGCTTCCGTAGCCATGATGCCGCCGATGATGGCGGGCAGCGGGCCGACGACTCCAGCCTCGGAACAGCTGGGCGCAAGCCCCGGTGCGGGGGCTTCGGGGAAGATGCACTGATAGCAGGGCGCTCCGCGCGCGGGGTCGAAGGTCGAGACCTGCCCCTCCCACTGGCTCAGCGCACCGCCGATGACGGGTTTGCCCAGTTTGACCGCGACACGGTTCACCAGATAGCGGGTCTCGAAATTGTCCGAGCCTTCGAGGATCAGGTCATAGTCGGCCAGAAGATCCTCGGCGATGTCGTCCGTTAGGCGCCGGTTATACGGGCGCACCTCAATCGCGGGATTTTGCGCCTTCATGGCGGCTTCGGCTGAAAACACCTTGGGCGTGCCAATATCCGCGTCGCGGTGGATTACCTGCCGCTGCAGGTTCGAATTATCGACCACGTCATCGTCAATCACGCCAATTGTGCCAACGCCCGCCGCCGCCAGATACAGCAGCACGGGCGAGCCAAGCCCGCCTGCGCCAATGACCAGCACCTTGGCCTCTTTCAGTGCCACCTGCCCCGGCCCACCGATCTCGCGCAGGACGATGTGGCGGGCGTAACGGTCCAACTCGGTATCGGTAAAGGGGCCGTCATCCGCGTCAGTGCCCGGCGCATCCGGCACGCGAGCCTTCAACCACGATAGCCCACGCCCATACAGCGCAGCCAACCCGATCATCGCAAAGAACACGGCCCAGATGGTGAAGTTGCCCCCCAGTCCAGCGGCGATGGGATTGCCTGCCGGCAGGACCGCGAAGCTCAGCAAAACGACCGCCGCCACTAGCCCCGTCAGATACCAGCGCTGCGCCTTTGAGAAGCGCATATACGCACCACCCAACCAGATCAGCGCCAATGTCAGAAGGACCCACGCCATATCAGCCGCGCCCCGTCGACCCGAATCCACCGGCCCCGCGCGACGTGTCGCCCAGCGCGTCCACCTGGACATAGTCGGCCTGCACCACAGGGGCGATCACCGCCTGCGCGATACGCTCGCCATGACCGACGGTGAACGGCTCGGCGCCCAGATTGATCAAGATTACCCCCAGTGGACCGCGATAGTCACTGTCGATTGTCCCGGGTGCATTTGCCAGCGTCACGCCATGCTTGGCCGCCAGCCCGGACCGCGGACGGATCTGCATTTCAAATCCGTCAGGAATTTCTACACGCAGCCCGGTCGGCACAATGCGCCGCTCCATCGGCGCCAAAACCCATCCCGCAGTACGATCCGCTTCGGGCAGATTGGCGCGCAAATCCGCGCCCGCCGCCCCGGCGGTCTCATAGGACGGCAGCGCCACGGACGCATCCGCGCCGTCTTCACGAATAACCTTGATCTGTGGCATCGGCCCCTCTTTTTCTTGTCCCAAGTATCCCCGCCGGAGGCATTGAATCTAGTCCGCCAACGCCTCGGAAATCCGCGCGGCCAGCTGACGGGCGACATCGTCCTTCCCCATACGCGGCCAGACATCGACGCCGGTTTCTGAAATCAGCGTCACGGCATTCTCGGACCCGCCCATAATCCCGGTTTCCGGGCTGACATCATTGGCAACGATCCAATCACAACCCTTTCGTTCACGCTTGGACGTGGCATTGGCCATCACATCGTCGGTCTCGGCCGCGAAACCCACGACCAACGGCGGGCGCCCTTTCTTCATTTGACTGACGGTCGCAAGGATGTCTGGGTTCTCGGCAAACTCCAGAACCGGCAGACTGCCCTTCGCGTCCTTTTTAATCTTGCTGTTCGACGCCGAGGCCACACGCCAGTCGGCCACAGCAGCGGCAAATACGGCGGCATCGGCGGGCAATGCGGATTTCACGGCCTTCAGCATCTCTTGTGCCGATTGCACCTTCACCACCTTTACACCCTCGGGCGGTGGCACGTCAGCGGGCCCGGTGACGAATGTCACATCCGCCCCAAGTGCGGCCAAGGCGCGGCCCAGCGCGGTGCCCTGCGCACCGGACGAGCGGTTGGCGATGTAGCGCACCGGGTCGATCGGTTCATGCGTCGGGCCCGATGTTACAAGCACATGCTTGCCCTTCAAGGGACCGTCCATCAGGGCCGCTTCGACCGCCGACACAATCTCGAGCGGCTCGGACATGCGACCCGGACCGAACTCGCCGCAGGCCATTGCGCCGTCGTTCGGACCGACGAACAACACGCCATCGCCTTTCAAAGTCTCAACATTGCGCTGACAGGCCGGGTGCTCCCACATGCGGACGTTCATCGCGGGCGCGACCAGCACGCGTTTGTCTGTCGCCATGAGTAGGGTCGAGGCAAGGTCATTGGCCAGCCCCCCCGCCATCTTGCCCAAAAGATCCGCCGTGGCCGGCGCGACGACCACCAAGTCGGCAGCGCGGGACAGTTCGATATGGCCCATCTCGGCCTCGTCGGTCAGGTCAAACAGATCGGTATAGACCTTGTTCGCCGCCAGCCCCGACGTGGATAGAGGCGTCACGAATTCCTGCCCGGCTTTGGTGATCACGGGCGTGACCTCGGCCCCGCGTTCGCGCAGGCGCCGGATCAGGTCCAAGGATTTGAAGGCGGCGATGCCGCCGCCGATGATCAGAAGGATGTGTTTGCCAGCCAGCATGGGGATCCCCTTTGAAGTACAATCAAACAGTTACGGGACCGCAGCCTGCCTTTCAATGGGGAGCTTCTATTTGAACTGCGCACAAGGATCTGGGCGATCCGGCGCAGGTGCATCCAGAACGATGTCAAACCCACCCTCTGGCGGCACGCCATCCTCGCCCTGCCCGACCGAAATCACGCGCAACTCTGGCGCAACACGCGCCAGATAGGACGGCACGCCCCAGTCCTTGCGGGCGTGGCCGTTTCCGGTGATGACCGCTACCGGGCCGCCCGTATCCGCCATCGCCCGCACCACCCCAGCCGCTAGGGTCGCATCGCGCAGGCGCTGCACCTCGATCATGCCACCCATCATCTCGCGCGGCATGGCTTCACAATGGGCCCGAAACTGCAGTTCGGTCCGTCGAGCCTGCTGATCCTCGGGCAGCGCGTCGGTCAGCCCATAGCCCACCGCATCCCCCTGAAAATGCGCCGCGACTCCATCCGCATAGGTCGCGCGAGCCACGTCACGAGACACAGCGGCCCCGAAGATCGGGCCGTCATGCGCTTCGAAGACGGGCAGATACATCTGGAAATCCGGCCAGCCTGTCTTAGCCCAGCGATCTGCAAACGCGGCGGGATCTGCCGCCAAAGCAGAGGCGTCCTCTTGCCCCAACATCTCGATCACAAGCGCGGCCGGCGCTACGGCCTGCACGATCTGCGCCTGCATTTCGTGGTGGGTCGGGTTGTCATGCACCTCGCCCAGAATGACGACATCCGCCGCCTTCAGGCGCGACAGATCATCCGCAGTCAACGTGGTCTGCGCGGAGGCAGGCGCGGCAAGCAGGGTCAGGGCAATCAGGAACTGTTTCATAGGATCAGGCTAGGGTGCAGTCCCGCCGCCCTCAAGCGCTTTCGCCTTGACGCGCCATGTGTCGCAATGCCACGTCAGATGGATGAG
>CALJDH010000002.1 GCA_938023895.1 uncultured Aliiroseovarius sp. | reverse complement strand
TTCCAAGGAGCTTGGGGTTTCGCGGTCGACCGTTGTCACAGCCTATGAACAGCTAGTCGCCGAGGGCTATCTAAGCGGCCTCAGGGGGTCAGGCTATACGGTGTGTAACCTCGGGGAGGTCGAGCTGTCGCGCGGATTGTCCCGCATTGATACAGCGCCCGAGCGGTTCGATACTCATGCGTCGGTCCCGTTCCAGACTGGACTCCCCGACATGCGCCTGTTTCCGCATCGCCAGTGGGCAAAGGCAGTAGCACGTATATGCCGAACCAACCCCCAGTCCATGCTGATTGGCGGCCACAGGTTCGGCAATTTCGAGCTGCGAAAGGCAATCTCTGTGCATCTTGCAGAATGGCGCGGCATTGACGCCTCGGCGCATCAGATCATCGTCACCGCAGGCTCTATGGATGCGCTCGAAATCTGTATGCGCAGTATCGTCAGCAAGGGCGACGTAATTGGAGTCGAGGATCCAGGCTATCCCCCGTTGTACCATTTCGCGCAAGCACAAGGCTTGGTGCCGCAGTACATGGAAATCGATGAAGAAGGGGCGCGGTTGCCGACCGGAAAGACGTCTCCGGATCTTGTCGTGCTGACACCGTCCCATCAATATCCATTGGGCGGCGCAATGACCCCAAATCGACGACTGGAGTTCATTAACTGGGCTGGTGCACATGATGCTTGGATCATCGAGGATGATTATGACAGCGAATTTCGATATGCGGGGCGCCCGATCCCTGCCCTTGCAGGATTCGATCAACTAAGCCGCACGATCTATGTCGGAAGCTTTTCCAAGATCTTCTCGAACGCGCTGCGCTTGGGATATCTCGTTATCCCAGACGCTCAGATCGACCGGTTCGACAAAACCATCGAACGGTTTGGACAAAAAGCCAGCTATATGCCCCAGCAGGCACTTGCCGAGTTCATGGGGTCGGGCGAGTTTTATCGCCACCTGCGTCGGGTCAGAAGGTCTTATGGAGAGCGGCGCAAACTTTTACTGCAGCGTTTGGAGCGCGAATTTTTCCAATTTGGGGTCTTCAAGGACCATCAGGCAGGCATGCAGATCGTGTTTCACTTGAACGATGGTTTTCGTGATGACGACGTGGCCAGCTTGGCACGGAAGAAAGGGATCACCGCACGATCTCTGACCTCGATGCATGCCAGAAACCATGGGCGAAATGGCCTGCTTCTTGGGTTCTGCGCCTATACAGAAGACGAGCTGAACCTCGCGATAGATGTTCTGAAAGAGTGTTTTGAACAGCTCAAATAATTTCGGATTAGGCGGCCTGCATACGAAACGCAGGCTGGCATTCCTGCATCGTCGAAAAAGGGGCAGTTTCCTGCCCCTTTTGGTCTTTCGTGAGTGGTTTTATTGGCTCAGATCGAACCGATCGGCGTTCATGACTTTGGTCCAGGCATCTACGAAGTCTTCGACGAACTTCTGGCCAGCATCAGCTTGCGCATAGACTTCAGACAATGCCCGCAGTTGAGAATTAGACCCAAAGACCAGATCTACCCGCGTGGCAGTCCATTTCTGATCGCCAGTGGCGCGATCCGTGCCGGCATAGCTGCCGTCGCCCTGATCGGACCATTTGGTACCGATATCCAGCACATTGACGAAGAAGTCGGTGCTTAGCTTGCCCGTGTTCTGTGTCAGGACACCATGTGTGCTGCCGCCATGATTGGCACCCAAAACGCGCAGACCGCCGACCAGCACGGTCATCTCAGGTGCGCTTAGGCCCAGAAGTTGTGCTTTATCGATCAACAGTTCCTCCGGCGAGATGGTGAACTCGGTCCGTTGCCAGTTGCGGAAACCGTCTGCAGCAGGCTCCAGATAGCCGACGCTTTCTACATCGGTCATCTCTTGCGTGGCGTCTCCACGACCCAAGGTGCATGGGACCAGAACGCAGTGGCCTGCATCTGCAGCGGCTTGTTCCACCGCAGCGGCCCCGGCGATCACGATCAGGTCGGCCATCGAGACCGGCTTGCCGAAGCTTCCGCGCAGCTCTTCCAGACGGGATAGCACACGGTCCAGCGCTTCAGGTTCGTTTACATCCCAACGGTTCATTGGTTCCAGACGGATACGCGCGCCGTTCGCCCCGCCTCGCATATCCGACCCACGGTAGGTTGAGGCCGACGCCCAGGCAGTTTTCACCAGGTCCGAGATGCTCAGCCCCGTGTCAAGCACAGCCGCCTTCAGGGCATTTACATCCTCGTCGCTCAGATCCGTTTCCGACGCCGGAATGGGATCCTGCCAGATCAGCTCTTCGCCCGGAACATCTGCGCCCAGATAACGGGCACGTGGGCCCATGTCGCGGTGGGTCAGCTTGAACCACGCGCGGGCAAAGGCGTCTGCGAAGTCGTCTGGGTTTTCATGGAAGCGTTTGGAGATCGGACCATAGATCGGGTCCATCCGCATCGCCATATCCGCCGTGGTCATCATGGTCGGTACCTTTTTCGACGCATCATGCGCCTGCGGAGCCATATCGTCTTCCGAAACACCAACAGGTTCCCAGATATAGGCGCCAGCGGGCGATTTGGTCAGGTTCCAGTCATAGCCAAACAGAAGGTCGAAATACCCGTTGTCCCACTGGATCGGGTTCGCGGTCCAAGCACCTTCGATCCCGCTGGTGGTGGTGTCATCACCATGGCCAGTGCCATGCGCGTTGATCCAGCCGAGGCCCATTTCCTCGATCCCGGCAGCTTCAGGTTCGGGGCCGACCAGACTCGGATCCCCTGCCCCATGCGCCTTGCCGAACGTGTGCCCGCCCGCGACCAACGCCACGGTTTCCTCGTCATTCATTGCCATACGCGCGAAAGTCTCGCGGATGTCGCGGCCCGAGGCCAGAATGTCCGGCTCTCCGTTCGGTCCTTCGGGGTTTACATAGATCAGGCCCATCTGCACGGCGGCCAGCGGGTTTTCCAGATCCCGCTCACCTGAATAGCGGCTGTTGGGGTTGTCGTCGCTTGCCAACCACTCGGTTTCAGCACCCCAATAGGTATCCTCTTCTGGTTCCCAGACATCGGCGCGACCACCCGCAAAGCCAAAGGTCGGTCCGCCCATCGAGGTGATGGCCACATTGCCCGCCAAAATCATCAGGTCTGCCCAGGAAATCTTGTTGCCGTATTTCTGTTTGATCGGCCACAACAGGCGCCGCGCTTTGTCGAGATTGCCATTGTCAGGCCACGAATTCAGGGGCGCAAAGCGTTGCTGCCCGGTGCCTGCCCCGCCGCGGCCATC
>CALJDH010000001.1 GCA_938023895.1 uncultured Aliiroseovarius sp. | reverse complement strand
CCCGCTATAGTGGTTGCCCTCGGACACCAGCGGCCAGCCATAGTTGCGGCCCGGCTCGATCAGGTTCAGCTCGTCCCCATGACGTGGCCCCATCTCATGTGCCCACAGCTGACCGTTGGCGTCAAAGGCGATGCCCAGTGAATTGCGGTGACCCATCGTCCAGAAGCTCTTGGCCAGCTCGCCGTGGTCCTGAAACGGATTGTCTGCTGGAACAGATCCATCGTCGTTTAAGCGAATGAGCTTGCCCAACGCCTGTGTCATGTCCTGTGCTGGCTCTAGTTCCTGCCGGTCGCCCGAGGTGATGAACAGCTTGCCGTCATGCGGCCCACCCGCAGGTCCAAACGCCAAACGATGCGAGAAATGCCCGCGGCCCGGATAGGCAGGGAACTGGCGCCAAATCTCTTCGTGATCGGTCAGTTTAGGTTCTGCAGACAGGTCCAGTCGTGCACGGATCACCACCGCTTGCCGCGTGCCGGGTTGGTCACCCGTGTCCACGTAAGACACGTAAACCAATCCGTTTTCGGCAAAACCGGGATGTGGCACCACATCGCCTAAACCGCCTTGCCCGCCATCTCTTACCGCGGGCACGCCCGCGACCTGAAAGCGCGCTCCATCTTGTCCGACCAGCCATAACCGGCCCGGCTTGGTGGTTACCAGAAGCCGCCCGTTGGGCAGGAACGACATGGCCCACGGGTGATTGAAGCGGGCGATACTCTGGGCCTGCAAGCGTCCACCCTGATCGCCGTCGATCTGAAATGCGGTCGCGGTAAGGGGCAGCAGAGATAGGCCAAGACAAGCGGCGCAGAGGGCAAGAAGACGTTTCATATCACACCTAGGGTTTGCGAAAACTGATGGGTGAATGATGCGCCCTGATGCGCTGTTCGCCCAAGTCAAAAAGACGAGAGCGCACAAAAAAAGCCCCCACGACGGGGGGCTTTTCAAAGCTGTAAGAGCGCTTAGTCGACGATGGTCGCCTCGGTCGCGGCGCGCAGTTCGTCTTCAGTCACGCCCTCGGCGGTCTCGACGATTTTCAGGCCGCCTTCGACCACATCCAGCACACCCAGATTGGTGATGATGCGGTCCACGACCGATTTGCCGGTCAGGGGCAGGGTGCATTCTTTCAGCACCTTCGAGTCGCCATGCTTGTTGGTGTGATCCATCACGACCACCACGCGGCCAACACCGGCCACAAGGTCCATCGCGCCGCCCATGCCTTTAACCAGCTTGCCGGGGATCATCCAGTTGGCGAGGTCGCCGTTTTCAGCCACTTCCATTGCACCCAGGATCGCCATGGCGATCTTACCGCCACGGATCATGCCGAAGCTCATCGAGCTGTCGAAATAGGCGGTCTGGGGCAGTTCGGTGATGGTCTGCTTGCCTGCGTTGATCAGGTCGGCGTCGATTTCATCCTCGGTCGGGAAGGGGCCCATGCCGAGCATGCCGTTTTCCGACTGAAGCGTCACGGTGACGCCTTCAGGGATGTAGTTGGACACCAGCGTCGGGATGCCGATGCCAAGGTTTACATACCAACCGTCTTGCAGTTCCTGTGCCGCGCGGGCGGCCATTTGATTGCGGTCCCAAGCCATGTCTTAAGCCTCCCGGATGGTGCGTTGTTCGATGCGCTTCTCGTGCTCGCCTTGAATGATGCGATGCACGTAGATGCCCGGCAGATGGATCGAGTCAGGATCCAGCGAGCCGGTCGGCACGATTTCTTCCACTTCGACCACGCAGGTCTTGCCACACATGGCAGCAGGCGGGTTGAAGTTACGGGCGGTCTTGCGGAAGACAAGGTTGCCGGTCTCGTCGGCTTTCCAGGCTTTCACAATGGAGAGATCGGCAAAGATGCCTTCTTCCATGATGTAGGTTTCCATCTCGCCGTTCGGGCCGGTGGGGAAGTCCTTGTGTTCCTTGCCCTCGGCAATCACGGTGCCCACACCGGTCTTGGTGTAGAAACCGGGAATGCCGTGACCGGCCGCGCGCATGCGTTCAGCCAGGGTACCCTGCGGATTGAACTCCAGCTCAAGCTCGCCCGACAGGTACTGGCGCATGAACTCGGCGTTTTCGCCCACATAGGACGAGATCATTTTGCGCACCTGCTTGGTCTGCAGCAGGATGCCAATGCCAAAATCATCAACGCCCGCGTTGTTCGAAGCAAAGGTCAGATCCTTCACGCCGCTTTCCTTGATGGCTTCCAGCAGAAGCTCGGGGATGCCGCACAGGCCAAAGCCGCCGGCGGCAATCAGCATGTCGTCCGTCAAAAGCCCGTCCAGAGCTTCGGCGGCGCTGCCATATACCTTGTTCATGAAAGTTCCCTCTCGTCTATTTCGCTGCTTTTCTGGCGCTCGCAGGGCGCAGAGTCAACGAAACAGGCCCGTTTTACGGGGGCAAAGGTATTTCTACCTACCAAGCTACGTATCGGGAATTGCTAGCCCACTAGCGCCACGATAAGTGCGTGCGTGGCCATGTAGATCACGATCAGCGAACCAATCGTATAAAACGTCGCCCGGACCTCGTGGGTCTGCTTGGTGGCGTAGGCGACGAAATGGGCCAGACGCGCTGCGACAAAGCCATACATCAGTATTTGTGCCAGAAGCAGGCTGGGATCGACCGCCACGAACAGAAGGCCCGCGATCAAGAAGGCGGGAATGTTCTCAAGATCATTGCGATGCATGCGCCGCGACCGGTCAACATAGTCGTTCACGTCCAACTGTTCGGGGCGCGGGTCGGTGTTGAGAATGCCCTTTTGCACGTCTTCAGGGCTGGCAAGTCCGCTGTTGCTTTTCATCATGCGGTAAACCGTCATCCAGCCTTGCCCCATGACTTTTAGCACCATTAGTGCAGCGGCAATCACATAGGTCTCGAAAACGGGGTTCGTTAAAGCCAACATGTCCAATCTATCCCTGAAATACGGCGTCGCATGGCGAAACTGCCAAATGCAGGATCAACGATAGGGACAAAAACAAAGTGAGGCAAATTGCGGCGGGCGGAACCGGGTTGGTGACCCGGTTCCAGCCATTCAGCTGGCCTTTTTCTTGGCGGCAGCTTTTTTCTTCGGTGCAGCTTTCTTGCGGGCAGGCTTTTTCTTCGCGGCCTTTTCCGCGATCCAGCCCACAGCCATTTCCATGGTGACATCTGCTGGCTCGACCTCTTTCGGGATGGTGGCGTTCACCTTGCCCCATTTCACGTAGGGGCCATAGCGGCCATCCAGAACGTTCACCGGACCGCCTTCTTCCGGGTGTTCGCCCAGTTCCTTCAGTGGCTTGGCGGCAGCGGCCCCACGACGGCCCGGGTTGGCGCGTTTGTCGGCCAGCAGTTCGACCGCGTGGTTCATGCCCACGTCGAACATCTCGGTCCATTGCTTGAGGCTGACGTAAACCGGTTTTTCATCATCCGGGAACTTGTGCATCAGGTAGGGACCAAACCGGCCAAGGTTCGCGGTGATACGACCACCTTCCGGGTGGTCGCCCACGTGACGTGGCAGCGACAGAAGCTGGACCGCACGTTCCAGATCGGTTTCTTCTTTCGGCCAGCCGCCATTGCGGGCCTGAGGCAGCGAGGTCCGCTTGGGGCGTTTGTTTTCGGGCGTGGCTTCCCCGCGCTGCACATAGGGGCCATAGCGGCCATCTTTCAGCCAAATCTCGTCA